>NZ_JAKUFY010000054.1:0-36752 GCF_022663675.1 Bacillus cereus group sp. BfR-BA-01355 | reverse complement strand
TGAAAATGGGATGAAGGTACTCGTGAAAGGGAAAATCTCTGTTTACGAGGCGAGTGGTTCTTATCAAATTTATATTCAAGACATGCAGCCTGACGGAGTCGGAAATTTACATTTAGCGTACGAACAGTTAAAAGTTCGTTTAGAAGAAGAAGGACTTTTTTCTCAAGTTTATAAAAAAGCAATTCCTCCTTACGCTAAAACAATAGGTGTGATTACGTCGCCAACAGGAGCAGCGATTCGTGATATTATAACAACGATTAAACGTCGTTATCCAATTGGGAATGTTATTGTATTTCCGGTACTTGTACAAGGGGAGTCAGCGGCTCCCTCGATTGTACAAGCGATTCGTACAGCGAATGAAATGGGAGAGATAGATGTACTAATCGTTGGCCGTGGTGGAGGTTCTATTGAGGAATTATGGGCTTTCAATGAGGAAATGGTTGCAAGAGCAATCTTTAAGAGTGAAATTCCTATTATTTCGGCAGTAGGCCATGAAACGGATTTTACAATCGCAGATTTTGTTGCAGATTTACGCGCGCCAACACCGACTGCAGCAGCTGAGCTGGCAGCACCTAACATTATAGAGTTACAAGAAAAGGTATTACAAAGAACTCTGAGATTGCAAAGAGCGATGAGAGAGTTAGTACATAAAAAAGAAGAAAAACTACAAGTGTTGCAAAAATCGTATGCGTTCCGTTATCCAAGACAAGTATATGAGCAAAAGGAAGAGCAATTAGATAGAGCGCTAGAACAGCTTGTTTTAGCGAAAGAGCGCTATATTGATAAAAAGGTGAATCAGTTAAAGCAACTTTCATTTTATTTAGAGAAGCACCACCCATCTCAAAAAATTATGCAAACAAAGGTAGCTGTTGAAACGTTGCAAAAGCAATTACAACGTGAAATGCAAACGTTACTTCAAACGAAAGAATTTGCCTTTGTAAGAGCTGCTCAAAAACTTGAAGCGTTAAGTCCGCTTAAAGTAATGATGAGAGGGTACGGGCTTGTATATGATGAAGAGAAGCAAGTGTTAAAAAGTGTGAAAGATGTAAGCCTTGGAGATGCTGTTTCAGTTCAATTACAAGATGGAATACTAGATTGTAGCGTATCAGGCATAGAGGAGCGTGAATTGAATAATGGAAAATAAATTAAGCTTTGAAGAGGCAATTTCGCAACTTGAGCATCTTGTTTCTAAGCTAGAACAAGGTGACGTACCGTTAGAAGAAGCGATTTCTTATTTTAAAGAGGGCATGGAATTATCTAAGCTTTGTGATGAGAAGTTGAAGAATGTACAAGAACAAATGGCGGTTATTCTTGGGGAAGATGGAGAGCTTGAACCGTTTACTGCTGTAGGAGATGAAGCATAGTGACGATTGCTTTTGATACTTTTTTGAAAGAAAGTAAAACTTTCGTAGAAGAGAAACTTGTAAGCTATGCAAATGAATTACAATGTCCAAATGTACTTCGTGAAGCGATGGCATATTCTTTGGAAGCGGGTGGAAAACGTCTCCGCCCGTTACTTTTGTTTGCAACATTACAAGCGTTTGGGAAAGAAAGAAATCTTGGAGTAGGTGCAGCTTGTGCTCTTGAAATGATTCATACATATTCTTTAGTTCATGATGATTTACCTTGTATGGATGATGATGATTTAAGAAGAGGAAAACCCACAAATCACAAAGTATTTGGTGAAGCGATGGCAGTTTTAGCAGGAGATGGCTTATTGACGTATGCTTTTCAAGTAATTATGGCATATGAGCAAAAAGAAATTTCTGCCGAAAAAAAAGTAAGACTTGTACTTGAACTTGCAAAAGCAGCAGGACCAGAAGGAATGGTTGGCGGACAAGTGGCAGATATGGAAGCTGAAGGGAAACGCCTTACGATTGATGAATTGGAGTACATCCATAAACATAAGACGGGAAAACTGCTTGAATTTGCTGTGCTTGCGGGTGCGATACTTTCTGATGCGACAGAAGAGCAAGAAGAAAAGTTGCTTACGTTTGCCAAATATATCGGTCTAGCTTTCCAAATTCGAGATGATATTTTAGATGTCGAAGGAACCGAAGAAGAGATTGGGAAACCAATTGGTAGTGATCTTTCTAACGAAAAGAGTACATATACGACGTTGTTTACTGTAGATAGAGCAAAGGATATTTTAGAAGAAACAATTGCAGAAGCAAAAGGTGCGATTAGCTCCTTGCAATTACAAGATGAATATTTACTATCTATTTGCGATTTAATTGCAAAACGTAATAACTAATATAACAGCGTTTTCATTTGTTGAGTCATTTATCATTTTATGATATAACTGTAGGAAAAGGTTTTTCTTTTCTTGTTATTGGCAAAAATATATGTAGATTACATTGCCGTTATCACTTCGTGTTAGCGGCTATTTTTTTCATCGCCTAAAGAAATATGGTTTATAATAGGATTAGGGCGCAATAGACTGGTTAATAGCGGGACAAGACGAAAAATAGAAAAGAGAATTTCTTGTTTTGTGTAAATGTTTTTTATAATATTTGACATGTTGACAGATTATGAAATGAAAGTGAGTGATCCATGTGGATCTAACGCAAATTCAAAACCCTAGTTTTTTGAAAGATATGTCTATCAGTGAACTAGAGGGATTGAGTGAGGATATTCGTAAGTTTTTAATTGAAGAGCTCTCTCAAACAGGTGGACATATTGCGCCTAATTTAGGTGTAGTAGAACTCACAATTGCTCTGCATAAATTATTTGATAGCCCGCAAGATAAATTTTTATGGGATGTAGGACATCAATCCTATGTACATAAAATTTTAACTGGACGCGCGAAAGAGTTTGGTACATTAAGGCAATATCAAGGCCTATGTGGTTTTCCGAAACGTTGTGAGAGTGAGCACGACGTATGGGAAACTGGTCATAGCTCGACATCGTTATCGGCTGCAATGGGAATGGCTCTGGCACGTGATTTAAAGAAAACGAAAGAATATGTTATACCAATTATTGGAGATGGTGCTTTAACAGGCGGAATGGCTTTAGAGGCATTGAACCATATTGGACATGAAAAGACAGATATGATTGTTATTTTGAATGATAATGAAATGTCAATTGCACCAAACGTTGGTGCGCTCCATAATGTACTTGGTCGTTTACGTACCGCAGGAAAATATCACTGGGTAAAAGATGAATTAGAGTATATATTAAAGAAAATCCCAGCAGTTGGCGGGAAAGTGGCTGCGACAGCAGAGAAAATAAAAGATAGTCTTAAATATTTACTAGTATCTGGTGTCTTTTTCGAAGAGTTAGGCTTTACATATTTAGGTCCAGTCGATGGGCATGATTATGAAAAGTTATTCGAAACGTTGCAATATGCAAAGAAAACAAAAGGCCCAGTGCTTGTTCACGTTATTACGAAAAAAGGAAAAGGTTATAAACCGGCCGAGAGTGACGTTATTGGAACTTGGCATGGAACAGGACCTTATAAAATTGAATCAGGTGACTTTGTTAAGCCGAAAGAAGTTGCACCAGCATGGAGTGCTGTTGTTAGTGAAACAGTACTTAAGCTAGCGAGAGCGGATGAGCGTATCGTAGCAATTACACCTGCAATGCCTGTTGGATCAAAACTTGAGAAATTCCAAAAAGAATTCCCAAATCGTATGATTGATGTAGGTATTGCAGAACAGCATGCTACAACGATGGCAGCAGGTATGGCAACGCAAGGAATGAAGCCATTCTTAGCAATTTATTCGACATTTCTACAAAGAGCATATGACCAAGTTGTTCATGATATATGCCGCCAAAATTTAAATGTTTTCATTGGAATAGATCGCTCAGGATTAGTAGGAGCAGATGGTGAAACGCATCAAGGCGTATTTGATATCTCATTCTTACGTCACTTGCCAAATATGGTGCTTATGATGCCGAAAGATGAAAATGAAGGGCAACATTTAGTTTATACGGCGATGCAATATGAAGATGGACCAATCGCATTGCGTTATGCGCGCGGTAATGGACTTGGCGTTCATATGGATGAAGAATTAAAGACGATTCCGATCGGTACGTGGGAGACGTTAAAAGAGGGTACACAAGCAGCTATTTTAACGTTTGGTACGACAATACCAATGGCGATGGAAGCCGCTGAGCGTCTTGAAAAAGCTGGAGTTTCAGTGAAAGTAGTGAATGCTCGCTTTATTAAACCAATGGATGAAGCATATTTACATGATCTTCTAGGAAAGAATATACCGATTTTAACGATTGAAGAAGCTTGTTTAATTGGTGGTTTTGGAACAGGAGTAGTTGAATTTGCATCTGAAAATGGTTACCATAGTGCATTAGTTGAACGAATGGGTATTCCAGACCGCTTCATAGAGCACGGAAGTGTAACAAAATTATTAGAAGAAATTGGTTTAACGACAGATGCTGTCGTAGACCGTATTCATACAATGATTCCATCAAAACAAAAAAGGGCGTAACAAATGAGCGTAAAAAAAGAAAGAGTAGATGTACTATTAGTAGAGCGAGGACTTATAGAAACGCGTGAGAAAGCAAAGCGCGCCATTATGGCGGGACTCGTATATGCAAATGAAATGAGACTTGATAAGCCAGGAGAGAAAATCTCGCAAGATACTGAGATTACGGTGAAGGGACAAGTTATGCCGTATGTAAGTCGTGGTGGTTATAAACTTGAAAAGGCATTAGAGACATTTCATCTTGATTTACAAGATAAAGTTATGATAGATATTGGTTCATCAACTGGTGGCTTTACAGATTGTGCGCTTCAAAATGGAGCGAAATTATCTTATGCATTAGATGTAGGATACAATCAACTAGCGTGGAAATTACGTCAAGATGAGCGTGTTGTTGTAATGGAACGAACAAATTTCCGTTACGTGACACCAGCAGACTTAGAACGTGGTTTACCTCAATTTGCAAGTATTGATGTTTCATTTATATCATTAAAGCTTATACTGCCAGTTTTAAAAACAATGCTTATGCCTAACGGAGATGTAGCGGCGTTAATTAAACCACAGTTTGAAGCTGGAAGAGAGCAAGTTGGGAAAAAAGGTATCGTTCGTGATAGAAAAGTACATGAAGCTGTTGTAGAAATGATTGTCGAGTTTGCTTTAAAAGAAGGCTATGATGTGGAAGGTTTAACATTTTCACCAATTACGGGTGGAGACGGTAATATTGAATTTTTAATTCATCTGAAATGGCATGGTGAACGTGAGAATGGCGAAAATCATTCTCCGATTTCTATAGAGCAAGTTGTTACAGAAGCGCATGACGTTCTAAAACAAAAAGGGAAAGGGGAATAACATATGTTGTTCCTCTTTTTGCTGTAATTGTATAATGATTGTAAAAACAATTGTGTACAAGAAACGAATTATAAGTTAACATAAATAAGTGAAGTATACCAATGTTTAAACTATGGTAAGAGATAGTGTGAGGTGCAAATGTATGAATAAAGGTCAGCGCCATATTAAAATCAGGGAAATTATTGCAAACAAAGAAATTGAAACACAAGATGAATTAGTTGATATTTTACGTAATGAGGGATTTAATGTAACGCAAGCAACAGTATCGCGCGATATTAAAGAACTGCACTTAGTGAAGGTGCCATTACATGATGGGCGCTATAAATATAGCTTGCCAGCAGATCAACGATTTAACCCGTTACAAAAATTAAAACGAAATCTAGTGGATTCATTTGTAAAATTAGACACGGCAGGACATATGCTTGTGCTAAAAACATTGCCTGGTAACGCTCATTCACTTGGAGCACTTATTGATCATTTAGAGTGGGATGAGATCATCGGAACCATCTGTGGTGATGATACTTGCTTAATTATTTGCCGTACACCTGACGATACAGGTGTTGTCTCTGATCGTTTCTTAAATATGTTGTAACAAAAAATCTTGTTTGCTTTCCATCGTAAAGTGGAAAGTGAACAAGATATTTTTATTGGTTAAAAATATGAATTTTCAATTGTAATATAATATTTTGTTTGCATAAAGTTAGAAAATAGATGGATTGACCCGTAAAACAAATGTTTGGTACAATGAAGCGGGTTAGAAGAGTATATACATACAAATATATAACATGATTATTTGAATGAAGAACTGAGAAAATCCTTTAGTAAGGGATTATTTTATAACGAGGTGAATGGGGCATTGTTATCGGAATTATCGATTAGAAACTTTGCTATTATTGAAGCATTAAATATTTCTTTTCAAAAAGGTTTAACGGTTTTAAGCGGTGAAACAGGGGCCGGAAAATCGATTATTATTGATGCGATTAGTTTACTTGTAGGTGGCCGTGGATCAGCAGAATTTGTTCGATATGGAACAGAAAAGGCTGAGATTGAAGGGCTATTTTATGTTGAAGATGAGAAGCATCCATGTATTGAAAAGGCAGAAGAGTTAGATATAGAAATAGAAGATGGCATGATTATTTTAAAGCGTGATATTGCTGCGAACGGAAAGAGTGTATGTCGTGTAAATGGGAAGCTTGTTACACTTAGCATATTAAAAGAAATTGGGAAATCACTTGTTGATATTCATGGACAGCACGAAACACAAGATTTAATGAATGAAGAACGACATCTGTTTATGCTTGATCACTTTGATGGGGATCGAATCGTTAAACAATTAGACATATATCAAAATGTATACGCTGACTATGAAAAATTAAAAAAACAATTGAAATCGTTAAGTGAAAATGAACAACAAATGGCACATCGCTTAGATTTAATTCAATTTCAGCATGAAGAAATTCGCAAGGCAGATTTAAAGATGGATGAAGAAAATGAATTAACTGAGGAACGATTGCAAATTTCTAATTTTGAAAAGATTTATAAAGCGTTAGGTGATGCATATCGTTCGTTAAGTGCCGACGGACAAGGGTTAGATAATGTAAGAAGTGCAATGGGACAAATGGAAAGTATTACACATTTAGATGAAATGTATCAAGAGAATTATGATTCAATTGCAAATAGCTATTACTTATTAGAAGAGGTTGCCTATCAACTGAGAGAAAAGCTCGATATGATGGAATATGATCCAAATCGTTTAGATGAAATCGAAACACGTTTGAATGAAATTCGTATGCTAAAGAGAAAATATGGAAATACTGTAGAAGAGATTTTAGCGTATGCAGATAAAATTGAACAGGAAATTTTTACAATTGAAAATAAAGACGTTCATATTGAAACGACGAAGAAACAGTTGAAGGAATTAGAGAGTGTTATTCTGAAAGAAGCAACGTTGTTAAGTAATATGCGTCATGAGCTTGCAGAACATCTTACAAATGCAATTCATCAGGAATTAAAAGAATTATATATGGAAAAAACGAAATTTGAAGTGCGAATTATGAAGAGAGCAGGAAATGCAGAAGAACCCCTTGTGGAAGGTGCACCGGTAAGACTTACGGTGGATGGTTACGATCATGTGGAATTTTATATTTCAACGAACCCAGGAGAGCCGCTAAAACCACTTTCAAAGGTTGCTTCTGGCGGAGAGTTATCTCGTATTATTTTAGCTTTAAAAAGCATTTTTTCTAAGCATCAAGGGGTTGCATCTGTTATTTTTGATGAAGTGGATACGGGTGTAAGTGGCCGAGTCGCACAGGCTATTGCGGAAAAAATTTATCGAGTATCAGTAAACTCGCAAGTACTTTGTATTACGCACTTACCTCAAGTAGCTTCAATGGCGGATTCACATTTATTTATTCGAAAACAAGTAGCGAATGATCGGACAATTACATCAGTTACTGTTTTAACTATGGAGGATAAAGTAACAGAAATAGCTCGAATGATTTCTGGTGTAGAAATCACAGATTTAACGACAGAGCATGCGAAAGAATTACTTACGCAAGCGCATCATTTTAAACAGACAGCAGAGGCTATCCAGTAATGGATAGCTTTTTTTCTCAAATGACGATTTCTTAATTCTTCCGGTTATAAATAATGCACTGCAAGGAGAGATTAAAAAGTGAAGCCAAGAGGCTGAATGTGGGGTAGGAGCGAGGAGAGTGAACAAGTTGAAATTAGAAAAATTTCGAAAAATAATAGGTCTTTGTCTCCTTGTTTCTTTAGTTTTTATTGGATGTTTTAAACCGCTTCGAACGTTTATTTCATCACCGAAACAACTTGTTGTTTTTGAAGGACAACAATCAGAAATATCATCATTACCAGTTTTCAAAGCTTCATCCACAAATCGTCATGTATTTACAGTGAGTTCGAATGAACAAAAACAAGGACTTATGGTAAATTCTCATCAAAATGGTGAAGCTGATATGGTATTTCAGCTTGCTGGTTTTCCAGTGAAAAAAGTAAATGTGAAAGTGTTAAAAGATTTTAAAGTAATTCCAGGTGGACAATCAATTGGTGTGAAATTAAATACAAAAGGTGTACTTGTTGTAGGCCATCATTTAATTCAAACTGAAAAGGGTAAAATATCTCCTGGTGAAACAGCAGGTGTACAAATTGGAGATATGATTACTGAAATTAATGGTAAAACAATTGAAAGAATGAGTGATGTAGCACCGTTTATTCATAATAGTGGAGAAACAGGTGAACCGCTTAATCTTGTATTGTTAAGAGATGGAAAATATATTCGTACGAAGCTAACTCCACAAAAAGACAACGGTGAATCGTCTTATCGAATTGGCTTGTATATCCGTGATTCGGCAGCTGGAATTGGAACGATGACATTTGTTCATCCAGATTCTATGAAATACGGGGCACTTGGTCATGTTATTTCTGATAATGATACGAAAAAGCCGATTCAAGTCGAAGATGGACAAATTATGCGCTCGACAGTCACATCAATTGAAAGAGGTAGTCATGGGAATCCAGGGGAGAAATTAGCAAGATTCTCACCAGATCGTGAAGTGATTGGCAATATTACAATTAATAGTCCATATGGTATTTTTGGAAAATTAAATACGAATATGAAAAACGGTATAATGGATAAAGCGATGCCTATCGCATTATCTCATCAAGTAAAAGAAGGACCGGCAAAAATATTAACAGTTATTGATCAAGATAAAGTAGAAGCTTTTGATATTGAAGTTGTTAGTACAGTGCAACAAAAATTCCCAGCCACAAAGGGTATGGTAATAAAAGTAACAGATAAACGTCTATTAGCGAAAACGGGCGGTATCGTACAAGGGATGAGCGGAAGTCCAATTGTACAAAATGGAAAAGTAATTGGTGCTGTTACGCATGTATTTGTAAATGATCCAACATCAGGATATGGTGTTCATATTGAATGGATGTTACATCAAGCTGGAATTAATATTTATGATCAAGAGAAAAAAGCGAGCTAATATATATATTAGCTCGCTTTTTCTGTTGAAAAATTCGTTGAAATTTTGTAAAAGCTCCGCAAGAGGTGTTTTTTGTTGTAAAATAAAAGAAAAGGGTTGAACGTTTCGTTGTATTTCTATGATGGAATGTGTTGCGAAAGGGAATAAATGAACGATAAACATATTTTTTTGTGATTTTATCGGAAAGTAAGAAACTTTAAAAGGGAATTTTCACACAATTGTCGAACAATTCATGTAGCCTAGAAGGATACACATGTCGGAGAATCGATTCGGTAAGGGAGGAAAAGCTGTGGAGAAAATTAAAGTATGTCTTGTGGATGATAATAAAGAACTAGTATCAATGTTAGAGAGCTATGTAGCTGCTCAAGATGATATGGAAGTAATCGGTACTGCTTATAATGGTCAAGAGTGTTTAAACTTATTAGCAGATAAGCAACCTGATGTACTCGTTTTAGACATTATTATGCCACACTTAGATGGTTTAGCTGTATTGGAAAAAATGCGACATATTGAAAGGTTAAAACAGCCTAGCGTAATTATGTTGACAGCATTCGGGCAAGAAGATGTGACGAAAAAAGCAGTTGACTTAGGTGCCTCATATTTCATATTAAAACCATTTGATATGGAGAATTTAACGAGTCATATTCGTCAAGTGAGTGGTAAAGCAAACGCTATGATTAAACGTCCACTACCATCATTCCGATCAGCAACAACAGTAGATGGAAAACCGAAAAACTTAGATGCGAGTATTACGAGTATCATTCATGAAATTGGTGTACCCGCTCATATTAAAGGATATATGTATTTACGAGAAGCAATCTCCATGGTATACAACGATATCGAATTATTAGGATCGATTACGAAAGTATTGTATCCAGATATCGCAAAGAAATATAATACAACAGCAAGCCGTGTGGAGCGCGCAATTCGTCACGCGATTGAAGTAGCGTGGAGCCGTGGGAATATTGATTCTATTTCGTCCTTATTCGGTTATACAGTATCCATGTCAAAAGCAAAACCTACGAATTCTGAGTTTATCGCAATGGTTGCGGATAAGCTGAGACTTGAACATAAAGCTAGCTGAGAGTAGAAGTAGAAAAGGGTTTTTGTTTTAGTAAAACCGATGCATGCTGGAACTCTATACTCGACAGTAATTTTAAAACTAATAAACTTTTTAATGAAAGACCAATGAATGTTATAATTCGTTGGTTTTTTTATTTTGTTTAGAAAAAGAGATTATTTGATATCATGGAAAATAAAACCTATTTTTAGTAATATTACATGTAAGTGAGTTTTTTTATAAGACAATTAAATAGATATAGATAGGGGGAAGGGGAATGAAAAATAAAATTTCAACTTGGCTAGGAATAGTAGCAGCTATGGGAGTTCTTGCTATTGCAGTTACATTTGGGATGTTAGAACTTGCCGATAATCCAGTAGATAAAGAAGTGAGCGCTCAAATAGATAAAAAAGAAGACCAAACAATAGTAGGTAGAGAGGTAGATGGGGTCTTTGTTGATGTGTATGTTACTGAAAATTCTACTGAAAGAGAAGTCATTACAGCGATGCATCGCATGACTCATCAAAAAGTGGTGGCAGAACGAAAATCGGGCTCTATCCCAATGATTCAAAATAATGCTAAAAAATTAAAAGAAATCATAAATAAGAGTAGCTTTTCGAAGAAAAATGAGCTATTAGCAATTGCTAATAGATGGGCACAAAAAGATTTTAGTAAAATTGTAGAAGATCACAATTATTTCTCGGATGTTCAAGAAGATAACGTTTGTAAAGCAACTAGAGCGATGGATGCGGTAGAAGAGCAACATTATATTTTAACTACATTCGGGGAGGAAAAAGCGAAAGAACTATACGAATCAGGGGATGCTCCGCACGTTCAATAAAAAATAATATAAAGGGCTTCTAGTTTTTTATGATCGTGTTTAAGGACGCAATGGGGGCTTATAAATAAATAGTCTGCTTTCTTTATGATTTGTAACAAAAATAATAAAGGAACGGCTAAATCGCATCGTAGCACATCTGTTAAAGGATTTTAGCAGGGAAGTCATCCGTGATATAATAGAAAATAATAAAAAGCCCTGCAAAACAGGACTGTATTATTCTTCGTCTTTATTTTGTTTTTCTAATTCAACTAGCTTTTGAATTAAAATGTGTTGCGGCATATGCATGAGTTGTTCAAGTGGAACACCTAGTGCTTTTGATAAGCGGACTGCAGTATCTGGAGAAATTTGCAATGGTCTCATAGAAGTACCTCCTTTTTCGTATAGTATAGCATAAGATTGGGGGAGTGAGGATGACTCTTATATTTGCGCATCGTGGTGCGGCTGGAACGTACCCAGAAAATACAATGCTTTCATTTGAAGCGGCTGAGTCTTTTAGAGCGGATGGAATTGAACTTGATGTTCAATTAACGAAAGATGGAAAAGTTGTCGTCATTCATGATGAAACGGTGGACCGGACTACAAATGGAAAAGGTGCGGTTCGGAATTATGTATATGAGGACTTATGTAAGTTAGATGCAAGTTATAAATTTGGTGATAAAGTAGGTTTTTGTAAAATACCACTTTTAGAAGAGGTATTAGAGTGGCTTGAACAAACGAGTTTGCTACTTAATATTGAACTTAAAAATAATAAAATTCCATATAGAGGTTTAGAGGAAGAAGTTATAACGCTTGTACGGAAATTTAGTTTAGAGGATCGCGTTGTATTTTCTTCGTTTAATCACTACAGTATGAAACGGTGCCATATGATGGCTCCTGATATTCAAACTGCAATTTTATATCGCGAAGGTTTGCATAGTCCGTGGGCATACGCGAAAAAAATGGGGGCTACAGCAGTACATCCGAATTATCGTTACCTTCAAGATGCTATTGCTGAACTAACGATGGAAAGTGGTGTAGAGGTTCGCCCTTATACAATTAATGAAGAAACGCTTATGCGTAAATATTTTGATATGAATATATCGGCGATTATTACTGATTACCCTGAAACGGCAAGAACGTTATTGCCGATAAAAAAATGAGACCGCGTGTAACGGTCTCATTTTTTTATTTATAAATAGTGGGGCATTCCTATCTTCTGAAGCGAGCTTGTACTTTATTTCGTTTACGATCTCGGTGTACGACGAAGCCACCAAAAATATAAAACCCGAGCCCGAAGCAGAGAGCGCCGATTAAAAATTGTAACCACAGTATAGAGATTGGTGGAAATAGAATCCCGAATACAGTATCTCTCATTAACTTTATACCAAACACAGCTAATGAAATAGGGATGAGTGCTAATGATAGAGCAAGGTAACGCTGCATATAAACGCTCCTTTTCAGATTATTTTGTTTATTTTAATGATGTTATATGAAAAGGGGGTTTGTCAAGAGGGGGTTGAACGAGTAAGATAAGGGTGTGAAAAAATTTGCAGAGTTACTTCGAGAGGAAGTGTAATATATGAAACAAAAAGTATTAATTGTTGGTGCAGGTGAAGGCGGGAGCGCACTGCTGAATCTGTTATATAGTTCGAATATATTTCAAATTATAGGGATTATTGATATAAATCCGTTGGCAAAAGGATTACAAATTGCTAAGGAATATGGAATTGCAATTGGAGAAAGTGTAACTCCATTTCTTTCTATGCATATCGATGTAATATTTGATATGACAGGTGAAGATGATGTACATAAAGTTTTATTGGAAAAAAAGAAAAAAGACACTCTTCTTATACCAGGTGATATTGCAAAAATTGTTACAGGATTAGCGCATGAGAAGGAAGGGTTAATTGGGCGGTTAGAGGAACAAACGCAACAAGGAGAATTAATTTTAAATTCTACGCATGACGGCATGATCGTAATTGATCAAGAGGGACAAGTTCGTCTTTTTAATAAAAGTGCAGAGCGTATTATCGGATATAAAAAAGAAGAGGCGATAGGAAAATATATTTTAGAAGTTATTCCGACTAGTAAATTACTTCGCATTATACGTACGAAACAAATAGAAGTAAATTATGAACTAACATTAGAGAATGGAAAGAAAATTATTACAACGCGTATACCGATATTAAAAGAGGGCGGAGAGGTACAAGGGGCATTTGCAATTTTTAAAGATATAACAGAAGTTGTAGATTTAGCGGAAGAAGTTACAGACTTAAAAGAAATTCAAACACTATTAGAGGCGATTATTAACTCATCTGAAGAAGCGATTTCGGTTGTGGATGAAAAAGGAAGAGGTTTAGTCATTAACCCGGCATATACGAAATTAACGGGTCTAACAGAAGAAGATATTATTGGGAAGCCTGCTACAACTGATATTGTAGAAGGCGAAAGTATGCATATGAAAGTACTTCGAACGCGTCGTGCGGTGCGCGGAATACATATGAAGATTGGGCAAAAAAAGCGCGATGTAATTGTAAACGTAGCGCCAGTTATTGTGGATGGAATATTGAAAGGAAGCGTCGGCGTTATCCGTGACGTGTCGGAAATTCAAAAGTTAACAAATGAATTGAATAGAGCGAGGCAAATCATTCGCACATTAGAAGCGAAATATTCTTTTGATGATATTGTCGGAAATTCAGATGAAACAACGGCAGCTATCGAACAGGCGAAGCTAGGAGCGAATACACCGGCAACGGTACTGTTACGCGGTGAATCTGGGACTGGTAAAGAATTGTTTGCCCATGCAATCCATAATGGAAGTAATCGAAAATACAATAAGTTCGTCCGTGTAAACTGTGCGGCCATTTCGGAGACGTTGTTAGAAAGTGAATTATTTGGTTATGAGGAAGGGGCGTTTTCTGGAGCGAAAAGAGGCGGGAAACGTGGGTTCTTTGAGGAAGCGAATAACGGTAGTATTTTTTTAGATGAAATAGGGGAGTTATCTGCAAATACACAAGCGAAACTCCTTCGTGTATTGCAGGAAAAAGAAATTGTAAAAGTTGGTGGAACGAAAGCGATACCTATTAATGTTCGAGTAATTGCAGCGACACATGTGAATTTAGAAAAGGCTATTCTAGAAGGGAAGTTTAGGGAGGATTTATATTATCGATTAAATAAAATTCCAATTCAAATTCCATCTCTTCGTCAACGTAAAGGAGATATACCGAAAATTGCGGACAGGTTGATTCAAAAAATTAATCAAGATTATGGTCGTAATGTAGAAGGGCTCACTGATTCAGCTATTTTATATTTACAATCATACGAATGGCCAGGGAATGTGAGAGAACTTGAAAATATTTTAGGACGAGCGATTATTTTTATGAATTATAACGAGATATATATTGATGTACAACATTTACCACCATTACATAACGAAGAGCAGGTGGAGTCAAAGCAATCTCATTTATTACCTGAATTAGAAGAAAAGCCACTTGAACATTTAGTGACAGAGTTTGAAGGGAATATTATTCATGAATATTTGGAGAGATTTGATGGGAATAAAACACAAACTGCAAAAGCGTTAGGAATTTCCGTACGAAATTTATATTATAAGCTAGAAAAGTATGACCATGCAAAAAATAGCATGCAATAAATTGCGTACTGTGCAATTTATTGCATGGTATACAAAAAGCGACAAAATAAGACAGAATCTTTTGTTATTTTCCAAAGTATTGATTTTACTGCATTTTGAATGCGTTTTCATTATTGGTAAGACCACTTTTAAAAGTTGGCACGGTATTTGCTTAATAAATAGACGAGGGACGACGGAAAGGGTTGATTACAAAATATGAAGTTAGAATACTTAATTGATCAAGCAGCGGGACAGCCTAAAAAAACTGTAGCTGTAGCAGTAGCTGAAGATCATGAAGTAATTGAAGCTGTAGCGAAAGCAATTAAATTACAGCTAGCTCAATTTCGTCTATATGGAAATCAAGAAAAAATAATGGGGATGCTACAAGAACATGGTTTACAAACTTCAGAACATGTTGAAGTGATTGCAGCAATGTCTAATGCAGAGGCTGCAGAACTTTCTGTTAAAGCTGTGAGAAATGGTGAAGCAGACGTGCTTATGAAGGGTAACATCCCAACAGCGAATATTTTGAAGGCTGTGTTAAACAAAGAGTGGGGCCTACGTAAAGGTAGCGTACTTTCACATGTAGCAGCATTTGAAGTTCCAAATTACGATCGTCTTATTTTCGTTACAGATGCAGCGATGAACATCGCACCTGACGTAACACAAAAAGCTGCTATTATACAAAATACTGTAGAAGTTGCCTGGGCAATAGGAATCGACTTGCCAAAAGTGGCACCCATCGCAGCAGTAGAAGTTGTGAATCCAGCGATGCAGGCGACAATTGATGCAGCGATGTTAACACAAATGAATCGCCGCGGACAAATTAAAGATTGTATCGTTGATGGACCACTTGCTTTAGATAATGCAGTATCACAAATTGCAGCAGAGCATAAAGGCATAGTAAGTGATGTAGCAGGTAAGGCAGACATTTTACTCGTCCCAACGATTGAAGCTGGAAATGTGCTATATAAATCACTCGTATACTTTGCGGATGCAAAAGTAGGAGCAATGATTGCTGGCGCAAAAGCACCGATTGTTTTAACATCTCGTGCTGATTCAGCAGAAACAAAAGTATATTCATTAGCATTGGCAGTTGCGACTGCTTCAAAATAAACCAAAAAGGGTAAAACATTAGGGGGAAACGACAATGACATTAGAAATCTTCGAATACTTAGAAAAATATGATTATGAGCAAGTAGTATTTTGTCAAGATAAAGAATCTGGTTTAAAAGCAATTATTGCAATCCATGATACAACACTTGGACCGGCTCTTGGTGGAACAAGAATGTGGACATATGATTCTGAAGAAGCAGCGATTGAAGATGCATTGCGTCTTGCAAAAGGGATGACATACAAAAACGCAGCAGCTGGTTTAAACTTAGGTGGTGCAAAAACAGTAATTATCGGTGATCCTCGTAAAGATAAGAGCGAAGCAATGTTCCGTGCACTAGGACGTTATATCCAAGGACTAAACGGACGTTATATTACAGCTGAAGATGTTGGTACAACAGTAGATGATATGGATATTATCCATGAAGAAACTGACTTTGTAACAGGTATCTCACCATCATTCGGTTCTTCTGGTAACCCATCTCCAGTAACTGCATACGGTGTTTACCGTGGTATGAAAGCAGCTGCAAAAGAAGCTTTCGGTACTGACAATTTAGAAGGAAAAGTAATTGCTGTTCAAGGCGTTGGTAACGTAGCATATCACCTATGTAAACATTTACACGCTGAAGGGGCAAAATTAATCGTTACAGATATTAATAAAGAAGCTGTACAACGTGCTGTAGAAGAATTCGGTGCATCAGCAGTTGAACCAAATGAAATTTACGGTGTTGAATGCGATATTTACGCACCATGTGCATTAGGCGCAACAGTTAATGATGAAACTATTCCACAACTTAAAGCAAAAGTAATCGCAGGTTCTGCAAATAACCAATTAAAAGAAGATCGTCACGGTGACATCATTCATGAAATGGGTATTGTATACGCACCAGATTATGTAATTAATGCAGGTGGCGTAATTAACGTAGCGGACGAATTATATGGATACAATAGAGAACGTGCACTAAAACGTGTTGAGTCTATTTATGACACGATTGCAAAAGTAATCGAAATTTCAAAACGCGATGGCATAGCAACTTATGTAGCGGCAGATCGTCTAGCTGAAGAGCGTATTGCAAGCTTGAAAAATTCTCGTAGCACTTACTTACGCAACGGTCACGATATTATTAGCCGTCGCTAATCATTCATATATAACTTTTACAAAAGGTGTGGTTACCTCTTATGAGGTTCCCACTTCCTTTTGAATTTATTAGTGGAGGTAGCAACATTGTCTGTAAATCGAATTCTTGTTATTAACCCAGGTAGTACATCCACAAAAATTGGTGTTTTTGATAATGAAAGACCCGTTCTAGAAGAAACGATTCGTCATGACGTAGAACAGATTGGAAAATATAAGCGAATTATCGACCAATATGAGTTTCGAAAAGAAACGATTTTAGAAGTTCTACATTCTCATGGTATTAACATTTCAAAATTAAACGCTGTTTGTGGACGTGGTGGATTACTTCGTCCAATCGAAGGCGGTACGTATACAGTAAACGATGCGATGTTAGAAGATTTAAAAAATGGCTTTAGCGGTCATCACGCTTCAAACCTTGGAGGCATTTTGGCATATGAAATTGCTTCTGGATTAAATATCCCTGCATTCATTGTGGATCCTGTCGTTGTAGATGAGATGGAGCCGGTTGCTCGTATAAGTGGCATTGCTGGTATGGAACGCAAAAGTATCTTCCATGCATTAAATCAAAAAGCAGTTGCTCGTAAAGTAGCTGAACAGTTAAATCACAAATACGAGGATTTAAATTTATTAGTTACACATATGGGCGGTGGCATTACAGTTGGTGCTCATAAAAAAGGAAGAGTAGTCGATGTGAATAACGGTTTAAACGGAGAAGGACCATTTAGTCCAGAGCGCGCTGGTACAGTACCAGTAGGGCAACTAGTAGAAATGTGTTTCTCTGGTGAGTATTACCGTGATGAAATGATTAAAAAACTTGTCGGACAAGGTGGACTTGTAAGTTTAATCGGTACAAATGATGCGATTAAAGTAGAGAAAATGGTTGAAAAAGGTGATCCTGAAGCAACTCTTATTTATAAGGCAATGGCATATCAAGTTGCAAAAGAGATTGGCGGAGCTAGCGCTGTACTTCACGGGAAAATCGATGCAATCGTATTAACTGGTGGACTGGCATACAGTAAAATTCTTGTCGATGAAATAAAAGAGCGAGTGGACTGGATTGCAGATGTTATCGTACATCCAGGAGAAGATGAGTTAGAAGCGTTAGCAGAAGGAGCACTTCGTGTATTACGTGAAGAAGAAGCTCCAAAAGAATACGTTGTACGTGAAAAAGAAACGGTAGCTAGGGGTTGAGATAATGGCAAAAGAATATGATTTAGTCATCGTTGGCGGCGGTACTGGTGGATATGTTGCTGCAATTCGTGCATCACAACTAGGGTTAAAAACTGCACTAGTCGAAAAAGAAAATCTTGGTGGTACTTGTTTACACAAAGGATGTATTCCTAGTAAAGCTCTTTTACGTAGTGCAGAAGTATATGCAACTGCTAAAAAAAGCGAAGAGTTCGGAGTTATTGCAAGCAATGTAGAACTAAACTTTGCGAAAGTACAAGAGCGTAAAGAGAAGATTGTAACGCAGCTTCATAAAGGCGTTCAACATTTAATGAAACAAGGTAAAATTGATGTGTTTGAAGGTATTGGCCGTATTCTTGGCCCGTCTATTTTCTCTCCTATGCCAGGGACAATTTCAGTTGAACTTGCAAGTGGAGAAGAGAATGAAATGTTAATTCCAAAAAATGTACTTGTTGCAACAGGTTCTCGTCCAAATTCATTACCAGGTTTAGAATTAGACGGAGAATACGTAATGTCTTCAGATCATGCTCTAAAAATGGAAACGCTTCCTAGTTCGATTATTATTGTTGGTGGCGGTGTAATCGGTATTGAGTGGGCATCTATGCTTGCTGACTTCGGTGTAGAAGTTACAGTATTAGAGTATGCGAAAACGATATTACCACTAGAAGATCAGGACGTTTCAAAAGAAATGCAACGTCTATTCAAGAAAAAAGGTATTAAAGTGGTAACTGGTGCAAAAGTATTACCAGAAACATTGGTAAAAGATAATGGAGTAACAATCCAAGCTGAACATAACGGTGAGAATAAAGAATTTAAAGCTGAAAAAATGCTTGTATCTGTAGGAAGACAAGCGAATACGCAAAATATTGGCTTAGAGAACACAGATATCGTTGTGGAAAAAGGATACATTCAAACAAATGAGTTTTATCAAACGAAAGAATCACATATTTACGCAATTGGAGATGTAATCGGTGGTTTGCAACTGGCTCACGTTGCTTCTCATGAAGGGATTGCTGCAGTAGAACATATTGCAGGGAAAGAAGTTACACCAATTGATTACTCTATGGTATCAAAATGCGTATATAGCAGTCCAGAAGTTGCTTCTGTCGGTTTAACAGAACAAGAAGCGAAAGAAAAAGGCTATAAGTTAAAAGTAGGTAAGTTCTCATTCCGCGCAATCGGAAAAGCACTTGTATACGGAGAATCAGATGGTTTCGTAAAACTTGTAGTTGATGAAGAGACAAATGACATTCTTGGTGTTCATATGATTGGACCACATGTAACAGATATGATTTCTGAAGCTGGTCTTGCAAGAGTACTTGATGCAACACCTTGGGAAGTAGCACATACAATTCATCCGCATCCATCATTATCTGAGGCGATTGGTGAAGCAGCACTTGCTGTAGATGGAAGAGCGTTACACGCATAAAAATGTGGATTTAGGAGGTTATGAAAAATGGCAGAAGTAAAAGAAAAGCGCCATGAAGAGCTTGGCTTAAGTGATGAGCAAGTATTAGAAATGTTCCGTACGATGTTACTTGCACGTAAAATCGACGAACGTATGTGGTTATTAAACCGTGCTGGAAAAATTCCATTCGTAATTTCTTGTCAAGGACAAGAGGCTGCACAAGTTGGAGCGGCGTTCGCTCTTGATAGAGAGAAAGATTATGCATTACCATACTACCGTGATATGGGTGTTGTACTAGCATTTGGTATGACAGCTAAAGAGCTTATGTTGTCTGCTTTCGCGAAAGCTGGAGATCCAAACTCTGGTGGTCGTCAAATGCCTGGTCACTTCGGTCAAAAGAAAAATCGTATTGTTACAGGTTCATCTCCAGTAACAACGCAAGTACCACATGCAGTTGGTATTGCACTAGCTGGAAAAATGGAGAAGAAAGATTTAGTAACGTTCGTTACATTTGGAGAAGGTTCTTCAAACCAAGGTGACTTCCATGAAGGGGCAAACTTTGCTGGTGTACACAAACTACCTGTTATTTTTATGTGTGAAAATAACAAATATGCAATCTCTATTCCGGTTGAAAAACAATTAGCATGTAAAAACGTATCAGATCGTGCAATTGGTTATGGTATGCCTGGATATACAATAGACGGAAACGATCCGCTTGCAGTATATAAAGCTGTAAAAGAAGCAGCAGATCGCGGTCGTCGTGGTGAAGGCCCAACTTTAATTGAAACAGTATCATATCGTTTAACAGCACATTCTAGTGACGATGATGATCGTGTTTATCGTGATAAAGAAGAAGTAGAAGAAGCAAAGAAAAAAGATTCAATTATAACATTCGCGGCTTATTTAAAAGAAGCTGGTGTGTTAACTGAGGAATCGGAAAAACAAATGTTAGACGAAATTATGCATATCGTAAATGAAGCAACAGAATATGCAGAAAATGCTCCGTATGCAGCACCTGAAGATGCATTGAAGCACGTATACGCAGAATAGGGGGGAACGTTTCATGGCTGTAATGTCTTATATTGATGCTATTACATTAGCAATGCGCGAAGAAATGGAACGCGATGAAAAAGTATTCGTTTTAGGAGAAGATGTTGGTAAAAAAGGTGGCGTATTTAAAGCGACACACGGTTTGTATGATCAATTTGGTGAAGAGCGTGCGCTTGATGCACCGCTTGCAGAATCTGCAATTGCTGGGGTAGCAATTGGTGCAGCAATGTATGGTATGCGTCCAATCGCTGAAATGCAGTTTGCTGATTTCATCATGCCAGCAGTAAACCAAATTGTTTCTGAGGCAGCAAAAATTCGTTATCGTTCTAATAATGATTGGACTTGTCCAGTTACAATCCGTGCACCATTTGGCGGGGGTGTTCACGGTGCATTGTATCATTCACAATCTGTAGAAGCGATGTTTGCAAACCAACCAGGTTTAAAAATCGTTATCCCTTCTACACCATATGATGCAAAAGGCTTATTAAAAGCAGCCATTCGTGATGAAGATCCAGTATTATTCTTCGAACATAAACGTGCATATCGTTTAATTAAAGGTGAAGTGCCGGAGGATGACTACGTATTACCAATCGGAAAAGCAGATGTAAAACGTGAAGGTGATGATATTACAGTTATCACGTACGGATTATGTGTTCATTTTGCTCTTCAAGCAGCTGAAAAGTTAGCACAAGATGGCATCTCTGCACACATTCTTGATTTACGTACTGTATATCCATTAGATAAAGAAGCAATCATTGAAGCAGCTTCTAAAACAGGTAAAGTTCTTCTTGTAACAGAAGACAATAAAGAAGGAAGCATTATGAGTGAAGTGGCAGCAATTATTGCTGAAAACTGTCTATTTGATTTAGATGCGCCAATCGCACGTCTTGCAGGTCCAGACGTTCCAGCAATGCCATATGCACCAACAATGGAAAAATTCTTTATGGTAAATCCAGATAAAGTTGAAAAAGCAATGCGTGAACTTGCGGAATTTTAATCGGGGGGACTATACATGGCTGTAGAAAATATTACAATGCCTCAGCTCGGGGAGAGCGTTACAGAGGGCACAATTAGTAAATGGCTCGTTAATGTTGGCGATCACGTAAACAAGTATGATCCGCTTGCAGAAGTAATGACTGATAAAGTAAATGCTGAAGTACCATCTTCTTTCACTGGTATTGTGAAAGAGTTAATCGCTGGTGAAGGTGATACGTTAGCTGTAGGTGAAGTAGTTTGTGTGATTCAAGTAGAAGGCGCAGACGAAGTAGCAGCAACAGCTGTTGAGGAAAAAACGAAAGAAGAACCAAAGGCAGCAGCAATTACGCCTGAAAAAGCACCGAAAGTAAAACAACCAACTGATGGAAAACCACGTTTTTCACCAGCTGTGTTAAAACTTGCGGGTGAGCATAACGTTGATTTAGATCTAGTAGAGGGTACGGGAGCAAACGGCCGTATCACTCGTAAAGATATTTTAAAGCTAGTGGAATCTGGAAATATTCCACAAGCAGGTGCGAAGAAAGAGGAAGCTGTAGCGGTAGTAGTAGAAGCTCGCCCAGAAGCACCAAAAGCAGCACCAGTAGCGCAAAAAGTAGAAGCTGCGAAACCAGTTTCTGTACCTACAATGCCTGGAGATATCGAAATTCCAGTAACAGGTGTGCGTAAAGCAATCGCAGCAAACATGTTACGCAGTAAACACGAAGCACCACACGCTTGGATGATGATTGAAGTAGATGTGACAAACCTTGTGTCATACCGTAACTCAATTAAAGGTGACTTTAAGAAGCGTGAAGGCTTTAACTTAACGTTCTTTGCTTTCTTCGTAAAAGCAGTGGCACAAGCGTTAAAAGAGTATCCTCAAATTAATTCAATGTGGGCTGGCGATAAAATTGTTCAGAAGAAAGATATTAACCTTTCTATCGCTGTTGCAACAGAGGAAGAATTATTTGTACCAGTAATTAAGCAAGCGGACGAGAAAACAATTAAAGGTATCGCTCGTGAAATTACAGAACTTGCAGGAAAAGTACGCACGAAATCGCTAAAAGCAGACGAAATGCAAGGTGGAACATTTACAATTAATAACACAGGATCATTCGGTTCTGTTCAATCTATGGGTATTATTAATTACCCACAAGCGGCTATTTTACAAGTTGAATCAATTGTAAAACGCCCAGTAATTATGGATAATGGTATGTTCGGTGCTCGTGACATGGTTAACTTATGTTTATCACTTGATCACCGCGTACTTGATGGTTTAATCTGTGGTAAGTTCTTAGGACGTGTTAAAGAAATTTTAGAAAACATGTCAGAAAACAATACATCTGTATATTAATAAAAAGCTCGCTTATGCGAGCTTTTTATCGTCTTATTTCTTCATCTACATCCTACTATATGTATAAATACCTTTCCCAGTAATCTTACAATAAACGATTATGTATTAGGAATTTACGAAAATACATTGCTGATATATGGTATATGGATATAAAATAAGAAAAGAATAATTTTTTTGGCAAATCTTACTGATGAAACTGTAGTATAATATATTGTATTGTATGAAAAAGAGAGTTATTCTATATAAGTGTTTTATAGATAATGTGTAATCAGTCGTCAAAACATGAAGAATGTTGACTCCTGGTTTTTTATTTTGCTGTAACAATGTTTCAGGAGGATGTCATGAAAAGAAGTACCGAGTTTCTAAAAAGTTTAGATGTAAAATTAATTTTAATTTTGTGTGCACTATGTGTGACGAGTATAGCTGCTATATATAGCAGTCAGCAAACGGGACAGTATGGAGCTGCAAACTTTGCTATGAAGCAGGGGATTAACTACATAATTGGGGTTGTATTGTTACTTCTTATTGCTAGCATTGACTTAGATCAGTTGCAAAAATTGTCTTGGCCGCTTTATATTGCTGGGTTTGCTTCACTTATTCTTTTGAAAGTATTACCACCATCAGGTTTTACACCTGAAAAATTAGGTGCAAAAAGATGGTTTGTTTTCCCAGTATTTGGACAAATTCAGCCGTCTGAGTTTTTCAAAATTGCATTGCTTCTTGTAGTAGCGAGTATAGCAGTGAAACATAATGCACAGTATATGGCAAGGACATTCCAAACAGATTTAAAGCTAGTAGGTAAAATTATGCTAGTGTCACTTCCGCCTATGGCGGTTGTATATAGTCAACCGGATACAGGTATGGTGTTCTTATATGCTGCTGCAATTGCATGTATTTTATTTATGTCAGGTATACAAAAGAAATTGATAGCATTATGTACAGTTATTCCGTTGACCATATTATCTGCTTTAATATTTATTTTCTTTAAGTATCAAGATTTTTTCTATAATAATTTAGTTACTTTACTAAAACCTCACCAACAGTCGCGTATTGTAGGTTGGTTAAATCCATTTGAAAATGCAGATCAAGGTTACCAAACGCAACAATCGATTTTAGCTGTAGGTAGTGGAGGAATGGAAGGTAAAGGGTTTGGGGGAGGAAGCGTCTATATCCCAGAGAAGCATACTGACTTTATTTTCGCTACAATTGCCGAAGAAGGTGGGTTTATCGTAGCAGCGTTAGTTGTCTTCTTGTTCCTATTACTACTATATCGAACAATTATTATTGGTTATTCCGCTGATAATTTATTTGGTACATTATTATGCGCTGGATCGATTGGTATATTAACAGTTCAAATATTCCAAAACATCGGTATGATCGTTGGATTAATGCCTGTAAAAGGTATTGCATTACCTTTCTTATCGTATGGGGGAAGTTCCTTATTCTCGAATATGATTATGATGGGGCTCATACTATCGGTACGGAAAACTTATAAAAAATATATGTTTTCAGTTAAGTAAAAAAAGCTGGTTCGTTTTTAAACGAATCAGCTTTTTTACATATATGCTCATAAACGTTGCAAACTAAAACAGGATAGCAGTTTGAGACGGGTAAGGAGTGCAAATTGATGCATATGCATATTTTTGAAGGAGCACGGCATCTTTCTAATAGTGAATGGGTTATTCGGGCTATTATAGCATACATATTTTTAATATTAGTTGCGAAAGCGATGGGGCAAAGGTCTATCGCACAACTTCGTTTTTTAGATGTTGTATTAGTGTTATTGCTTGGTGGGAATATTTCTAACGCATTGTCTGATGAAAAAGTAGGGTTACTGGGCTCGATGATTACAACGTTCATACTCGTTGTACTTCATATTATAAGCTCAGTTTTAATGCTGAAATGGGATAGATGGAGACGCTTTTTAGAGCCAGCACCTATCATTCTTATACACAATGGTTCCATTGATTTTAGCAATTTGAAAAAGGCGAGAATTACGGCGGAATATTTATTTTCGGAACTTCGCATGCGAAATGTGAGCGATATTCAAACGGTTAAATTAGCATTATGGGAAGCGAGTGGCGTTGTTTCTATATTTCAGTATCCAGAATATGAAGCAGCTTCTCGGCGGGATCTAAAAGTGGCGGGGAGAAGGTCTCCAGTTTCTTTCATTTTAGTGAAAAATGGAAGGATTCAACAGGACGTTCTCGCTTTAATAGGAAAAACAGAAGAGTAGGCAAAAGAGTTTTTAGAGAAGAGTGCGGAAATTGAATCCATTATGTTAGCTACAGTAGATGAATCACATAAAATAAATATTTTGTTAAAAAAATGAAAAATATACGCATTTTGTCGTTTTGTACATATGATACAATAGTGTGGACAACGAAAAAGGAGGCGATACGGTGGGATATGTAGAAGAATTACGAAAAATAGTTGGTCATCGCCCTTTAATTTTAGTTGGTGCTGTTGTACTCGTTATAAATGAAAATGGTTATGTTTTATTGCAGCAGCGGACAGAGCCGTACGGAAAATGGGGGCTACCTGGCGGGCTAATGGAGCTTAGTGAATCACCAGAAGAAACAGCTTATCGTGAAGTATATGAAGAGACAGGAATAAAAGTGAAGAACTTGCGACTAATCAATGTATTTTCTGGAGCGAACTACTTTACAAAATTAGCAAACGGTGATGAATTTCAATCTGTAACAACCGCCTATTATACGGATGAATACGAAGGGGATTTTGTTATGAATAAAGAAGAAGCAGTTCAGCTTAAATTCTTTTCAGTAACAGAACTACCTGACTATATTGTGGGATCGCATAAAAAAATGATTGCTGAATATATGAAGATTATGGAAAAAAAGATATAATAAAAGTGAAAGAAATACAAAAACACAGCTCTGGTTGGTAGTCCAGACGCATGATTTCATGTCAGTAACCTTCCCCTCCGGGATGTCCCGTATTTCTAATTTTTTAAAGGAGGGGCTGTCAATGGAGTTGACAGTATATCATGATGGCCAATTTTTTGTTGGAATTATTACATGCAAAGAACAAGGGAAATTGTATGGAGCGAGGTATATTTTTGGAGCGGAACCGTCAGATGAAGAAGTGCTTATGTTTGTGAATGGTTCACTTTTAGAGCATTTTCAGCATTTTGCAAAATGTGGTGTAGAAGTTAAAGAAAAACAGCGTCCTAAAAATATAAAGCGTATCATACGACAAGCAGCAAAAGAAACAAATGTTAAACGTTTTACTAAGGCGCAAGAGGCGATTAGTTTATCTTATGAATTGCATAAACAAGAAAAGAAAGTGCAGTCTAAGGAGAAGCGAGAAGCTGAAAAAGAAAGAAGACGTTTAATTAAAGTACAAAAAGCAAAGCAAAAACATCGTGGTCATTAAAGAAAAGGTGTTAGAGCAAGTGCTCTAACACCTTTTCTATACTTAAATACAAGTAAACTTACTTGTATTTCATAAACATTAACTGGTAAGATACAAATAGGTAGTTTTAGAGGAGGGAAAAGAGTGATTAATTTTAACTTTTTTATGAATGATGTTGTCCGCCAAGCGCGTGAAGAGATTGTCTCTGCTGGATATACAGAATTGACGACGCCGGAAGCGGTAGAAGAAGCGTTTAAAAGAAATGGAACAACACTTGTAATGGTAAACTCTGTATGTGGTTGTGCAGGTGGTATCGCTCGTCCTGCTGCTGCGCATTCCGTACATTATGATAAACGTCCTAACCACCTTGTAACGGTGTTTGCAGGTCAAGATAAAGAAGCGACAGCAAGAGCGCGTGAATATTTCGAAGGGTACCCACCTTCTTCTCCATCATTTGCTTTATTAAAAGATGGAAAAATTGTAACGATGGTAGAGCGTCATGAAATTGAAGGTCATGAACCGATGCAAGTTATTGCAAAACTACAATCGTATTTCGAAGAGAATTGTGAAGAACTATAAAAAATAATAAAAAAGGCGGCACGTCCACAATCAAGTGGATGTGCCGCCTTTTTTATTTATTATTTTAATTTCTGAGATATGCATAGTTATGTTATTTTATGCATTATTTTATACACGACAAAAAGCGTTTATATTGTTATTTTATTTATTTTTATTTTATATATTGCATAAAAATAAAAGTGCTGATACAATACAAACATCGAATAAATATTCTATTAAACTTTTAAATATACATTATTAGGGGGAAGAAAGATGAAGAAGTTATTATCAATATCGTTTGCACTTATTTTAATTGTAAGTATATTCAGCGCTTGTAGTAATGGGGAATCGAAAGAAACAAAAGGAAATAAGAAAGTACTCGTAATGGGGACTTCAGCAGATTATAAACCATATGAATACGTGGAAGCTTCAAAAAGTGATGAAATTATTGGTTTTGATGTTGATGTTGCTAAATATATCGGAAAAGAACTTGGGTATGAAGTGAAAGTGAAAGATATGGATTTTGGTGGTTTATTAGCATCTCTTAGTTCAGGAAAAGTTGATTTCGTAATGGCAGGTATGACGCCAACTGCAGAGCGTAAAAATAATGTTGATTTTACAGATATTTATTTTGTTGCGAAAAATATGGTCGTTTCTAAAAAGGATTCTAATATTAAATCTGTAGAGGATTTAAAAGGGAAAAAAGTAGGAGTACAAACAGGATCTATTCAAGAAGAGAAAGCAGCAGAATTTAAAAAACAAGTAGATTTCCAAGTTGAGGGACGTGACCGTATACCAGAAATCGTACAAGAAATTAAAGCTGGTCGTTTTGACGCTGCAATTATAGAAGACACAGTTGCTAAAAATTATTTAGAGAAAATGAAAGATTTAAAAGGAATTGAAATTAAAGAAGCGCCAGAAGAAGTTGGAGCAGCAATTGCCCTTCCGAAAAATAGTGATAAAACAGCTGAATTTAATAAAGTAATTAAAAAAATGCAAGAAAATGGAGAAATGGATAAATTAGTGAAGAAATGGTTTGGCAGCGAAAAATAAGCTGCCTTTCACTTTTCTTTGAGGGGAATGAAAAGGATGAACTTAGATTTTTCGGCGATTACGCCTTCGATACCATATATACTAAAAGGTTTAGAAGTTACTTTGAAAATTGTAGCAGTATCAGCTTTAGCAGGATTTATTTTAGGAACATTATTAGCACTTTGTAAAATTGCTAGAATACGAGCGTTAAATATAGCAGCAGATTTTTATACATCAATTTTTCGTGGTACACCACTTGTATTGCAATTAATGATTATTTATTTCGGCGTCCCGCAAATAATTGGTTATGAAATACCAGCATTCTTAGCAGCTGTACTTGCATTTAGCTTGAATTCAGGTGCATACATGTCAGAAGTGATTCGTGCTGGTATTCAAGCAGTTGATAAAGGACAAACAGAAGCAGCGATGGCTTTAGGGATACCGTACGGAAAAATGATGAGAAATATTATTTTCCCTCAAGCATTAAAAAATATATTACCAGCTCTTGTGAACGAATTTGCGACACTTACGAAAGAATCGGCTGTAGTAACAGTAATAGGCGCGACTGATTTAATGCGTCGTGCTTACATCGTAGGCGGTGAGACATTTAAATATCTTGAACCATTACTTTTTGTTGGACTGATTTATTATATGTTAGTCATTATTCTTACATTAGTCGGGAAGGCAATTGAAGGGAGAATGAAGAAAAGTGATTAAAATTGAAAACCTTCATAAATCATTTGGTAAAAACGAAGTATTAAAAGGAATTACAACAACGATTGAAAAAGGGGAAGTAGTTGCAATTATAGGACCTTCTGGATCAGGAAAATCAACATTTTTACGTTGTATGAATATGTTAGAAGCACCAACGGATGGTCACATTTGGATTGGAACGGAAGAAGTAACGAATCCGAAAACGAATGTTATGCATGTTCGTGAAAATGTCGGTATGGTATTTCAGCATTTTCACTTATTTCCTCATATGACTGTATTAGAAAATATTACGTATGCTCCTATCAATGTAAAAGGGGTAACGAAGCAAGAAGCTGAAAAGAAAGCTGAGAAACTTTTAGAAAAGGTTGGATTAGTAGATAAAAAAAATACGTATCCGAATCGTTTGTCGGGAGGACAAAAGCAACGTGTAGCAATTGCAAGAGCGTTAGCGATGGAACCGGAAGTTATGTTATTTGATGAACCGACATCGGCGCTAGATCCAGAGATGGTGAAAGAAGTGTTAGAAGTTATGAAATCGTTAGTTACCACAGGAATGACGATGGCTATCGTTACACATGAAATGGGCTTTGCAAAAGAAGTGGCAGATCGTGTTCTTTTCTTGGACGGAGGAAAGCTTGTAGAAGATAGTGCGCCAGAAGAATTTTTTGCAGCGCCGAAAAGTGAACGTGCGCAACAATTTTTACAAAAAATATTGTAATATGAAAAGGTTATGTGAATAATAAGTAGAAAAGGATGACATTGTGTCATCCTTTTTTTATACTAGCTGTAAATACGTTTATACATATAGGAGCAATGATATGTTCAAAATTGGATACCGTACAGTAAAAACAGCAATAGGGACAGGCGCGGCAGTTTTTATTGCTCAGTTATTAGGATTAGAATTTTATAGTTCAGCAGGTATTTTAGTTATTTTATGTGTACAAAATACGAAGCGCAAATCGCTTCAAGTGTCGTTACATCGTTTTCTAGCGTGTGTATTATCAATGGTATTCGCGTTTTGTATTTTTGAAACGATCGGCTATACACCACTTGCAATTAGCATATTGTTACTTACATTTATTCCGACTGCAGTAATGCTTAAAATTCAAGAAGGTATTGTCACGAGTTCAGTTATTGTTATGCATCTATATTCATTGAAGCAAATTACATGGCTTATAGTTGGAAATGAAATTGCTATATTAACGATAGGAATTAGCGTGGCGTTATTAGTAAATATGTATATGCCGAGTAGTGAAAATAAGCTAAAAGAGTATCAGGATAAAATAGAGAGTAATTTTAAAACGATTTTGTTTGAAATGGTTGTGTATTTACGAAATCGAGAAAGTAGTTGGAGTGGAGCAGAACTCATTGAAACCGAGAATATGTTAAATGAAGCAAGAGATTTATCGTTTAAAAAACTTGAGAATGCATTTATGCGAGAAGATGATTATTACTATCGTTATTTTAATATGCGTATGCAACAATTCGAAATTTTAGAGCGAATGATACCACTAGCAGCTTCTTTATCGTGGACGTATGAACAAGCTGACATGATTGCAGATGTTGTTGAAAACATTGGTAATGCTATTAGCCCTGAGAGTACAGGCGTTATTTCCTTAAGGCAGCTTCAAGAAATGAGGGAATTATTTAGAGACATGCCATTGCCAGCTACACGCGAAGAATTTGAGATACGTGCGAAACTTGTTCAACTTGTGTATGAAATGGAACAATATTTACTCATTAAAAGTCGCTTTAAGGGAAAGGATAATATAAAAGAACTTATATAGAAGGTAGGAATTATCTATGCCGTATCTTCTCTCTATCATATTATGTCTTTCTTTATCGCCGCTTTGGCCTCTTGGGGATAATCCACGTGCCGGAGATCCTTTTATTATTGTAAATAAAGCAACGAATAAATTAGCTTACATTGACGATGGAAAGATTCAAAAGGTTTTTCCAGTAGCGACAGGGAAAACGAATGAATTAACTCCAGAAGGAACTTTTGATGTTGTAATGAAAGCGAAGGATCCATATTACATTGCGAAGGATATTCCAGGTGGATCGCCAAAAAATCCACTTGGATCAAGGTGGATTGGATTTAATGCAAGAGGAACTGATGGAAGTAAATATGGAATACATGGAACAAACCAACCGAGTTCAATTGGAAAGTATATTTCACAAGGATGTATAAGAATGAAGAAAAACGATGTGGAATATTTGTTTGATCGTATTCCAATTGGAACGAAAGTATGGATTGTGAAATCGAAAAAATCATTTCAGCAATTGGCAAAAGAAAAAGGAGCCGTTGCATATGAAAAAGCCAACGAAAAGGTTGGCTTTTTCTATTGTAATAAGTTGTCTTGACATGTGTACATAACCATGCGTTAATGAAAGTATAGAAAGATAAAATTAGATAAAGGGGTTGCTCATATGTACTTGAATCCAAAACTTTCGTATATGCAGTTTTTTATGGGATTTCTATTTGTTATTACATTCATATTGGCAACTTTTAATATATGTTCTTATCTTGTAGCGATTGTATGTATGGCATTACTTAATCTCACTTTTGTTATTGGGGCATTTCAGCAGAAACAATATACAAGTTTTGTAATAGCACTTGTAATGTCATTTTCCTTTAGTATTGTAGCGATTGTGTTTTATATAAAATAAACCATCTCGATGTCGAGATGGTTTATTTTGTCATGTGTAAAAAGTAAAAAAAGGACGAACGCATCGCCCTTTTTACCAAAACATACTCGCGCCAGCAAGTAATGTTGTTACAAGCATAGAAATTAGCATCACATAAACCATAATTTTTTGAGCTTTTTTATGCATCGTTATACCTCCTTGCAAATCAGTACAATTTCATTGTAACGAGAAATGAAATTATGGACAAGGGGAGAGTAAGGACAAAATTCGAGAAGGGGTTGCAAAATATAACAGGAAATTTGAGAGTGTGTAGAGAATATAGTTAAAGGATATATTGTTAATTTTTAGTTGGGCAAGCTGAAGAATGGAGATACGATGATGAAAATATACGAAACAGATCGTTTATACTTAAGGGAAATTGATGAGTCGTATGCTGAAACAGTTCTTCAATATTACGACAGAAATCGTGAATTTTTAAAAGCTTGGGAAGAGTATAGACCGGATGATTTTTTTACGCTAGATTATCAAAAGAAAAAGTTGCAAAAGGATAGAAAAGAGTTCGAAGAAGGGAAAATCATCAGACTATGGATTTTTAAAAAGGGTGATGATACGAAAATAATTGGGTGTATTTCATTTAATTTAATCGTTCGTGGCATTTATCAATCTTGTGTACTCGGTTATAAATTAGATAAAGCAGAGTTAAACAAAGGGTATACGACAGAAGCACTTAGAAAAGCAATTCAAGTTGCTTTTGAGGAATTTCAGTTACATCGTATAGAAGCTCCGATTATGCCTCGTAATTTAGCATCTATACAAGTGGTGACGAAGATAGGTTTTCAATATGAAGGCGTGTCTAGGAAGATGTTAATGGTAAATGGCGTGTGGGAGGATCATATGCGCTGGGTATTGTTAAATGAGTAATAGAAAGCAGATGGTTATCTAGACATGTAAACCATCTGTTTTTTGTCTTGTATTTCGAAACTTTTGCGAAATTCTGTTATAATTAGTAGTGTTACATACATAATGGTAGTGCAGGAGGCGCAGTCTTATGATTAATCAAGAACGTTTAGTAAATGAATTTATGGAATTAGTACAAGTAGATTCTGAAACGAAATTTGAAGCAGAAATCTGCAAAGTATTAACGAAGAAATTTACAGATTTAGGTGTAGAAGTATTTGAAGATGACACAATGGCTGTAACTGGTCATGGTGCAGGCAACTTAATTTGTACTTTACCAGCAACAAAAGATGGTGTTGATACAATTTACTTTACTTCTCATATGGATACAGTAGTTCCTGGTAATGGAATTAAGCCTTCTATTAAAGATGGATATATCGTATCAGATGGTACAACAATTTTAGGTGCGGATGATAAAGCTGGATTAGCATCAATGTTCGAAGCAATCCGTGTTTTAAAAGAGAAAAATATCCCTCACGGTAAAATTGAATTTATTATTACAGTCGGAGAAGAATCAGGTCTTGTTGGTGCAAAAGCTTTAGATCGTGAGCGTATTACAGCGAAATATGGCTACGCATTAGATAGCGATGGAAAAGTTGGTGAAATCGTTGTTGCAGCTCCAACACAAGCGAAAGTGAACGCAATTATTCGCGGGAAAACAGCTCACGCTGGTGTAGCGCCGGAGAAAGGTGTATCTGCAATTACTATCGCAGCGAAAGCAATTGCGAAGATGCCACTTGGTCGCATTGACTCTGAAACGACTGCAAATATTGGACGTTTTGAAGGTGGTACACAAACGAATATCGTTTGCGATCATGTACAAATCTTTGCAGAAGCTCGTTCGTTAATCAATGAGAAAATGGAAGCACAAGTTGCGAAAATGAAAGAAGCATTTGAAACAACTGCAAAAGAAATGGGCGGTCATGCAGACGTTGAAGTAAACGTTATGTACCCAGGATTTAAATTTGCTGATGGCGATCACGTTGTAGAAGTTGCAAAACGTGCAGCTGAAAAAATTGGTCGTACACCTTCTCTTCACCAAAGTGGTGGCGGAAGTGATGCAAACGTAATTGCAGGACACGGTATTCCAACAGTTAACTTGGCAGTTGGTTATGAAGAAATTCATACAACAAACGAGAAAATTCCTGTTGAAGAGTTAGCAAAAACAGCAGAATTAGTTGTTGCAATTATTGAAGAAGTAGCGAAGTAATGGAATAGAAAAAGCGTGTAAATCAATTGTGATTTACACGCTTTTTATTTTGACTCGATTGCTTTGACAAGACGTATAAGCCAATATAAGAAAAACTATGGAAGTATATACGTTGTTGCTATATGTACTAGACGAGGGAATAATCCTAACGTATTCATATTGAAAATCGGAAGTAGTAAATAATTAATTGCAATGATTAATATAACTACAAGGAATGTATAGTTGAGTTTGGCCCGCTATTTGCCGGGCAGTAAGCCCCCCACCTCAAAATTCAGCGAAAGCAAAGAAGTTAGGTGGGGATCGGGCTGCTTGTAAAAGTCCAATTGGTGAGGGCTAATAATCAGTGGGGGATGAATAACCCCCCACTGATTAAAGTTTCACTTTATTAGTTGATTTCATCATAATCAGCCCCTTTCACATATATATCCTCTTTATATCGATTATAAAAAAGAACAAGTAATTATTATAACTATTGTGCAAAATTTGATATAATAAAAGAACGAACGTTCTGATCAGGGGGTGAGTACTATGCGAGAAATGTATCCGAAAAATGGTCGTGTTATTTTACATGTAGATATGAATTGCTTTTTCGCATCTGTTGAAATTGCTCATGATCCATCATTACAAGGAAAGCCATTAGCGGTTGCTGGAAATGAAAAAGAGAGAAAAGGAATTATAATAACATGTAGTTATGAGGCGAGAGAATACGGAATACGTACGACGATGCCCCTTTGGGAAGCGAAAAGATTATGCCCGCAATTAGTTGTAAGGCGTCCTAATTTCACATTATATCGCGAAGCTTCATTTCAAATGTTTCAAGTCCTTTCCCGTTTTACAGAAAAGATACAACCAGTCTCAATAGATGAAGGATATTTAGATATTACAGATTGCTATGCACTTGGTTCGCCTCTTGAAATAGCAAAGATGATGCAACAAGCACTATTAACAGAGTTACAGCTTCCGTGTAGTATCGGAATCGCTCCAAATCTTTTCCTAGCAAAAACAGCTTCTGATATGAAAAAACCTCTCGGTATTACCGTGCTTCGAAAACGTGATATTCCAGAAATGATTTGGCCACTTCCAGTTGAAGCAATGCATGGGATTGGAGAAAAAACAGCTGAAAAATTAAATGAAATTCATATACATACAATTGAACAGTTAGCGAAGGGAGACGAGCATATCATTCGCGCTAAAATTGGCAAGCACGGTATTGATTTACAAAAGCGTGCAAAAGGTACGGATGATAGGGAAGTGGATCCGAGTCAAATGGGCCAACATAAAAGTGTCGGTAACTCGATGACTTTTTCAAAGGATATGGATGAAGAGAAAGAATTACTTGATATGTTAGAACGGTTATCAAAATCAGTGAGTAAAAGATTACAAAAGCGAACCCTTGTCAGCTATAATATTCAAATTATGATTAAATACCATGATAGGCGAACAGTAACACGGAGTAAGCAATTGAAAAATGCGATTTGGGAAGAACGTGATATTTTTCAAGCAGCATCCCGTTTATGGAAGCAACATTGGGATGGTGATTCCGTTCGTTTACTAGGTGTTACAGCTACTGAAATAGAGTGGAAGACAGAATCGGTGAAACAATTAGATTTGTTTTCATTTGAAGAGGATGCGAAAAAAGAACCACTACTTGCTGTCATTGATCAAATTAATGATAAGTATGGAACACCGATTTTACAACGAGGTAGTCAACTACTACGTAAGCAAGAGAAGTCGTTTCAACAAAAGTTAGAAAATAAGTTTATGTAGAAGGTGTCATGAAGTAGTAAAATCATGACACCTTTCATTTTTAACTTGCTTCTAAATCTAATGAAGTTTTCCAACCAGCTGCAGTAACGCCAGATTCTAATAGCATTCTACTTACTATTTTTTCAATTAAGATAGCCGCATTTGTCTTGCAATGTAATGTAGCCTGTATACACACCTTTCGATTAGAATCTACGTCTTCGCTATACAACTCTTTTAAACCGAGCCCTTCTGTACTTACCATATGCATAAGTAAAAAACGAATATGTGCTTCATTTTCTTCTGAACAAGTAAGGGAAAGTAAGTAGTTTGTTTGTTCTGGTGATTCTTTTTTGATTTTTTATTCATAAAAAGAGCAATTGGGCGAAGGAGTATATTTGCTAGTAACACGCCGGCTGTACCTAATATAGCTGCAACGAGGAAACCGGCGCCTGTAAGAGTACCGACAGCAGCTGCACACCATAAAGTAGCTGCCGTATTTAGCCCTCTAATACTAAAACCATCGCGGATAATAACGCCACCCCCTAAAAAGCCAATGCCACTAACGACTTGAGCAGCAATGCGGGATGGGCTAGCATCATGATCAAGCATGACGGATAATAAAACAAATATACAGGCACCAAGTGATACGAGAGCATTTGTCCGTAACCCAGCCATTCTGTGTCTCCATTGTCTTTCCATTCCAATGCAAGCTCCTACAATAATTGCTATAACTAATCTGAATACAATGTCGTACCATACCATCATGGTCACCTCCATATATAAATATGTGTTATGTCTTTTAGAATGAGCGGGGAATATCCACTCATTCTTATTTTTACAACCAGCTACGAAACTTTTTAATATAAAGCTTTTTTAGGAATTGTGTTAAAAAAGCGTAGCCTAATAGTATTCCTACTAACCAAGGAAAGTAGTTAAGTGGCAATGCTTGTAAACCAACGGCTGCACCAAGTGGTGAGAATGGAATATAAATCCCGATTGCCATAATAAGAGCGGTTAATAAAACGACTGGTGTTGATGCAGTGCTTTGAATAAATGGAATCTTTTGTGTTCTTATCATGTGAACAATTAAAGTTTGTGTTAACAATCCAACGACAAACCAACCGGACTGGAATAATGATTGCTCGCTCGGTGTATTTGCACCAAATACATTCCACATGACTACGTATGTGATAATATCAAATACGGAACTAATTGGGCCGATACAAATAATGAAGTTTCGTAAGTTTGCAGTATCCCATTTTCGTGGTTTTTCTAGAAACTCTTTATCCATTTTGTCCCATGGAATAGAAAGTTGTGAAATATCATAAAGTAAGTTTTGAATTAAAAGATGAATGGCAAGCATCGGTAAAAAAGGAATGAAAGCACTTGCTACTAACACGCTAAACACATTACCGAAGTTAGAGCTAGCTGTCATCTTAATATATTTTAAAATATTTCCGAATGTAGTAC
>NZ_JAKUFY010000053.1:0-36845 GCF_022663675.1 Bacillus cereus group sp. BfR-BA-01355 | reverse complement strand
ATTGGCGACACAGGAGGAGCACCAGCAGATAATAGGGGCGACGGCGGAGTAAGTCAACTATAATAACAAAGAAAGGGACTTCAACATGGAGTCCCTTTTTCTATTTTCAGGCCATGTAGAGAAAAGAATTGACTTACTTTAAATATGTAACTATAATAGTTACAGAATAACCATTAGTAATAGAAGTGAGTTATATTTTTTTAGTATAATTGTAACTGTTTTAGTTACAATTAAAAGGATAACATAAAATAACCAAAAAATGTAAAAACTTTAAATAGCAACTCAAGAAAGGAGACGGGAACTTTGAAACGGTTTAAGTTTTATTTGATTAGCGGTATTGTGCTTGTTTTGCTTATCGTATGTAACTTCGTTGATAAGCCGATTGCGAAGGTTGAAGAAGTGAAAGATACTGTTATGATGAAGCTGAATACGAAAGAGAGTATGGCGCAAATTGATGGGCAGACGATTTATTTTAAGCAAATTGGTGAGGGAAAACCGCCGTTACTCATGTTGCATGGGTTTGGTGGTTCTTCTGATGGGTTTAGTGATATTTATCCGGAACTAGCGCGAGACCATACGATTATTGCGGTTGATATTTTAGGGTTTGGGCGTTCTTCTAAGCCAGTTGATTTTCAGTATTCGTTTCCTGCGCAAGTGAATTTATATTATAAGTTAATGAAGAAGCTCGGATACGATCAGTTTGCGGTGCTTGGCCATTCGATGGGCGGAGAGATGTCCTTGAATTTAGCGTATTTATATCCGGATGCAGTAACGCATCTCATCTTGGCGGATGCTACAGGAATTGAGTCTTTCCAGCAAAAAGAAAGTTATGAAGTACCACCGCTATCGACGGACTTACAAACTGTAACCGAGATTACGAAGTATAATAAAAATGAAGTGAAAAATAGTCGTGATGATAAAGAGCATTATGACCAGCTTACGAAAATGAGAGAGCGCCGCATTGCGATGGAAGCTGATAAAATTAAGGTACCGACTTTAATTATATGGGGACGACATGATAAAAGTGTTTCTTGGAAAAATGGTGAACTGTATCATGGGCTATTTGCAAATAGTACGTTTCATATTATTGAAAAAGGATACCACGCACCGTTTCGTCAGGAACCAATTGAGTTTATGGAATATGTACAAGCATTTTTCGCGAAGCATCCACAATAAAAATTTTAAGCATAAATCCACTTCTTTCCTCATAAAGTGAAACTAATAAGGCTTGTCTAAGGAAAGGAATGAAGTGATTTGGAAACTTTACCATGGTGGGTGTATCTTGTAATTGTCGGGATTGTACTAAGTGGCTACATGGTTTTATATACTTCGAAAAAAGAGCAAGATATGGATAATGAGTTTATTGAAAAAGAAGGCGAAGTATATATGAAGCGTTTAGAAGAAGAACGTGAGAAACGTAATCAGGATAGTGATAAAGATTCGGTATTGCTTTAATAGAAATTTTGAAAGGCTACCACCTAGTAGGATTTTACATCTAGGTGGTAGCTTTTTTTCTTCTGGGGAGCAGTATATGTTCATCAAGCTAAGGTTATATTAGTTTAATTTTACATGTATAAGAGAGTTATCATAAACTTTTATTGATGGCATTTATATATATTTTTCTTCATAAGAATGGAACTAGCGGGGATTTTACTGGGGGGGATTAACAATGCATAGGGATGAAACTTCATTACATCCGGATACAGGTGTTACATCTGTAATGTTTGTTGAGCGTTCATTAAATGAAATTCGTTTTTGGTCTAGAATCATGAAGGAGCATTCTTTTTTTCTACGTTTAGGATTTAGATGCGAGGATACTCAACTAATCGAAGAGGCGAATCAATTTTATCGATTGTTTGAACATATTGAACAAATAGCGCATTCCTATACAAATGAAACAGATCCTGAGCAAATAAAAAGATTTAATGCAGAAGTACAACAAGCCGCAACTAATATTTGGGGATTTAAACGAAAAATTTTAGGATTAATTCTCACATGTAAATTGCCAGGACAAAATAACTTTCCACTTTTAGTTGACCATACAAGTAGGGAAGCGGATTATTTTAGAAAACGTTTAATACAATTAAATGAAGGTAAATTAGATGCTCTTCCTGATGCTATTATTAAAGAAAATGTTTTCTTTTTAAGGATTATGGCAGACCATGCTAAATTTATTGGCCATCTTCTTGATCCATCGGAAAGAAAGCTTGTAGATACAGCACGGAATTTTAGCAATGATTTTGATGAATTGATGTATCAAGCAATTGACTTAGAATCTATGAAACCACAATCCCAAACAGCTCCTCTTTTAGATCAATTTTTAGATCAAAATCGCGTGTCAGTTGCATCTCTTCGGGATTTTAAGAAAACAGCACGTGATTTAATTGAGCAATGTAAAATAAAGAGCATCATTCATCCATTATTGGCAGACCATGTTTTCCGTGAAGCTGATAGATTTCTTGAAATCATTGATATGTATGATGTTCATCTTACAAATATTCAATCACAACCTAGATATTAGAAGATAAGGAAAGATAGTATTTTACTTTCGGTTGAGAAGTTAACAATTTATTGTTAGCTTCTTTTCATTGTTGTTAAAATTTTCTTTTCGTTTAGTAAATTTCCTTTTAAAGACTACATAAATCCCTTTGATCGAATATGTGATTATTTGTAAAACAGTACATGTGGAAATATTATAAATATGTAAGAAGTATACGGATGTTAGATTCTAATAAATTATTCGAGGGAAATTTACTAATTAAGTATATTAACTTGTTTGCACTACATTTTACAAATAAAGGGGTATTAGTAATCATGAAAGCAAAGAAATTAGTAAGTTTAGCGTTACCAGTTATGTTATTGAGTGGTTGTATTACAATTGAAACTGATGGTAAGAAAGCTGAACCAAAGAAAGAAGAAACGCAAAAGGTAGAGAAAGAGAATAAGACTTCTGAAAAAGAGAGTAAGTCAACTGATAGCAAGAAAGAGGATAGCTTATCAGTAGCGAAAGGTGAAGGTACAAATAGTAGCTCATCAAGTAGTCAACCAAGTTCTTCTTCAAATAATTCAACTTCTTCAACTGGTAAGGTAACGGGTTCAGATGTTGAAAGGTACAAGGCAGATATTATAAACAGTGCTACTCAAATTGAAGATACAATGAAATTAATTGAAGGAATAGCAGATTCAGACGTAAAATCATACAAACAAAAGAAAAGTGAAGTGCAACTGAGTTTAGGTGGAGCAAAGGCAACTGCAACGAAACTGAAGAATCTACAAGCGCCTCCTGAATTACAGGGAGAACAAGTGAAGATAAAGCAATCGATGGAACTGTATGCGGATTGTTTCCAACTTCTCTTTGATGCATTAGACCAAGAAGACGAGAGTAAAATGCATCAATCATTAAGTAAAGCACAAGAAGGTTCAAAACTGTTTGAAGAAGCAGCGAAGAGTATCGGTAGCAAAACAAACTAAGAGTAAATTACTTTAAGGAGTATGAGGTATGAAAGTGTAGAAACTAATGGCTGCTGTAGTTCCAGTTACATTATTATTAAGTGGTTGTGTTACAGTAAAAGATTCGGCAAGTAAAGAAGCAAAGACAGAAGAAACAAGTAAAGCTAAGTCTTCTGGAACAAAAGAAAAATCAACTAATTCGAAAGAAGAAAGTAAAGATGTTCAAAAGGTTCGAGTTTTAGATGAAGATTATGCACAATATTTATTAGACATTGAACAGGATATGTTAAGACGATTTGATTACTATGATGCATCTGTAAAGGATTTGAGAAACGGAAGTAAATCAAAAGCTGAGGTATTAGATAGTGTTAAAGACATCTATAAAGTATTTGATAAGATAGAGAAGATTTCTGCACCGCCAAAACATAAAGAAGACCAAAAAGAGATTGAAAGAGCTGCAGGTAAACTAAGAGAAACATTCGGTGAAATAGAGAAGTTATTCAACGATAAAGGTTTTAGCTTAGAGACTGATAAGGAAATCTTAAATAAAGCAAATATAAAATTAGAGGAAGCAAAACGTATTTGGAAACCTACATTTGATAAGTTAAGGGCTGAAGTAAAAGGTGATACAACCACGGAAAAATCTACTAGTACAACAAGTAGTTCTACACAGGCAAACCCAACTACTGGCAGTCAGGCTCAAACAGATAAAAGTCAAGCAAAAACTGGGGTATTTGTAGATACAGTTGGTACAAGTGAAGAGTTAGGAATTAGTTATAGCAACATGCAGAAGAACATTAAAGATGGTACTGAGATTATTGGTAATTGGGGTATTGATTACGGCAGTGGCGTAAAAACTACGCTAGTACTAAAAGGTGATAAAACATTTGAGTCTTATGCGAATGGTTCTTATCCGAATAAAGATAACTATTTAACAGGAACATATACGGTGGATGTCCTATCATTCCAGTTATCTTTAAAAGTAACAAAAGCAGTTAAAGACGGTCAAGAAGTAAAGTTAACAAATGATAGTATCATGTATAAATTGCAAAACTATGATGGAAACACATTACAAATTTATCAAATGGACGATAATGTTCGTATTCGATATGTAAAACAATAAATAATTGGTGAAAAACTCTGTAATAAATTTTACAGGGTTTTTTGTTAGTTCTAGTTTATTTTTTTTGTCTTCCTAAGCGCTAAGCATACTAGTATAAGTTGAGAAATGAACAAAACGATAATGATAGGCAGATGATGTAACTCCATAGTAACTGTAACCATCCAAAGCCCAATTCATACACTATGATGGAGGTTTTTTACTTACTAATCGGATGAAAAAGGAGTGTAATCATGAAGAAACGTACTGTTAATGAAGCGGGAGGGAATGTGCCACAACCAATCCGCAGCGACGGAGCTGGTGCGATTGATTCTGGACCTCGTAATGTTATGCGGGATATTCAAAATCCGAATATGCTTGTTCCGCCTATAACGGATGCAGGGTTAGTTCCTAACTTGAAGTTTTCATTCTCGGACACTTCTATGATTTTGAAACAAGGCGGTTGGTCTCGGGAGATTACTGCTCGGGAACTACCGGTTTCGACGACGATTGCGGGAGTAAATATGAGTTTAACGGCCGGTGGAGTACGAGAACTACATTGGCATAAAGAGGCAGAATGGGCGTATATGCTTTTAGGACGGGCGCGCATAACGGCTGTTGATCAAAATGGACGGAATTTTATTGCTGATGTTGGACCAGGTGATCTTTGGTATTTTCCTCCTGGTATTCCGCATTCCATTCAAGGATTGGAACATTGTGAATTTCTACTCGTTTTCGATGATGGGCATTTTTCTGATTTATCTACTTTAGCTATTTCTGATTGGTTTGCGCATACGCCAAAAGAAGTGTTGTCGGCTAATTTCGGAGTACCTGAGAGTGCTTTTCGTTCTATCCCTTCAGATCAAGTTTATATTTATCAAGGAGAGGTGCCAGGTTCGCTTGAAAGCCAGGAAATTCAATCGCCGAAAGGAGAAGTTCCTTTAACATTTAAACATGAATTGTTAAAACAAAAGCCGATTAAGACGCCTGGTGGTAGCGTTCGAATTGTAGATTCTACAAATTTCCCTATTTCCAAAACAATCGCAGCAGCGCTCGTTGAGGTTGAGCCTGGCGGAATGAGAGAACTTCATTGGCACCCGAATAATGATGAATGGCAATATTATTTGACAGGGGAAGCGAGAATGACTGTGTTTCTTGGAAATGGTACCGCTCGTACATTTGATTATAGAGCTGGCGATGTCGGATATGTACCGTTTGCGACGGGGCATTATATTCAAAATACAGGTACCGAAACATTATGGTTTTTAGAGATGTTCAGAAGTAATCGTTTTGAAGATGTATCGTTAAATCAATGGATGGCACTGACTCCTAAAGAAATAGTGGAGAGTAATATACATGTTGGCCCGCAAGTAATGGATTCCCTGCGTAAGGAGAAGAGGCCTATTGTGAAATATCCAGGGTTTTCATATAGTCCGAAAAATGATGAGTAAAAATGAAAATTTGCGTTATTCTTTCTGGAGACTGATAAGAAGGGATGGCGTATTTTTTATGCCTAATCTAGTCTTTATCCCGCTATTTGCTGGGCAGTAAGACCCCACCTCAAAATTCAGCGGAAGCAAAGAAGTTAGGTGGGGGGCGGGCTGTCCGTAAAAGCACGATTGGTGAGGGCTGATTAAAGTTTCACTTTATTAGTATCCGCTCTTTGTATTATTGTTCGGGAAATTATTATCGGAGCATAGTATAGGGAAGATACATATAAAATAGCACTATTATAAGCTGTAACGCATAAGTTGCACAGGCGATGCAACGATAACTAGCTTTACTCTTCATCATTTATTTGAACATAATGGGCATAGAGAGGTGATAAACACAGTATGATTTTTAGTGAGCGTTTAAAAGAAGAAAGGGAAAAAAGAAATTGGTCGCAAAATGATTTGGCTGAAAAAATTCATGTAAGTAGGCAATCTGTTTCGAAATGGGAGACGGGAAAGAACTATCCGAGCATTGAAATTATTATTCATTTAAGTGATTTGTTCGATATTACGATTGATGAACTGCTAAGGAGTGATGAAGAATTGACGCAGAAAGTAATTGAAGATAGTAAGAAATTGGCATATCCAAAATGGAAGGTGTTTTTTGATAGTTTATTTATGATAGGGGTATTTTTACTTATTGCAAAAATCGTTGTATGGATGCTAAATAAATTTGCTGGAGCAAGTATTGCAATTGTAGCAGATGCGCCATATGTAATGAATCTTTTACCCCTTGCATTCATGATTATAGGTGGTATAGGTTCCGATAAGTTGAAGAAAATATATAGATAGAGGAAATAATTTCTCTGCACTAGCTGTTCTTTCTACTCAAATTGTGTACTATAAAGGATAGATAGGAAGGGTAACTAACTGTTACGATTTATTTAACCATTTATAACCAAAGTTAATTAAATATATCAGTAAGCCCTGCTAGTCAAGTGATTGGCTAGTAGTGAGGGTTAACTGCGGGCAATCCCTAAAGCTGATTGAACTACAACGTGGCTAGAAATGGCGAGCGTGAATGTCGCGAAAGCAGAAAAAATCAATCAGATGGTGCAAGGTTAAATCCTAAACACTAGAACAATGGGTCTTCCGCCTCGAATCATCTAAGTCAAAAGCGATAAGATGAACGTTCAACGACTATCTCGTATAACTGACGAGAGTACATCACAAGCCTATGGTGGTGGAAAAATCCTCTATCTCTAAAGAGATAAACATATAGTCTGCGCTCATGTGAAAATATGAGAAGTTCATAAGAGAACTGGCTAAGGAATTGCGCCCTTAGTTGAACGAGATAAATTTAATCAAATCTATCAAACCTCATCGAATCTATCGAACACATGTGCTATCGTGGGTTCAATGAGATAAGAATAATAATGAAATTTTCACGAGTTAGTCAAGTATCAGAATTAACAGGTTTGCATCCGAGTAGTCTTACGAGAATGCTGGTGGAACACGCTACGATTCAGAAGAACAAATCTTTCATTAAAGGAGTTACATTCTGATGATATTGGCGAAGAAAGTCAGACTAATTCCAACGCTTGAACAAGAAAAAGTGCTTAGAAACCATGCTGGAGCTGCAAGATTCGCTTATAACTATTGTAAAAGAATGAGTGATAGATACTATAAGCTATTTGGAAAATCTGTTTCACAGTTAGCTTTACAGAAACGATTTACAAAGATCAAGAAGCAAAAGAGATATGAGTGGTTAAAAGACATTAATGCACAAGTGCCCAAACAGGCTTCAAAAGATTTTGATACGGCGAGAAAACATTCGTTCAAAAAGTACAAAAATGGTTATCACACTTCTTATAAATCCAAAAAAGATTTAATCCAAGGATTTTATGCCAATTATGAAAGACTGGTTATAGGAAAGAAAGTAGTTCATATTCAGTCTATTGGAGAAGTGAAAACAAGCCAACAACTACCAAGGAATAAAAAACCATCCAATCCAAGAGTTACATTTGATGGTCGTCACTGGTGGATTAGTGTGGGGTTCCAAGAAGACTTTGAATCACAAGAACTAACCAATGAGTCGATTGGTGTGGATGTTGGTTTAAAAGAGCTGTTTGTAGCTTCTAATGGTACGAAAGAACGAAATATAAACAAAGATGCCAAGGTTAAAAAACTTTTGAGAAGGAAAAAGTCAGCGCAAAGAGATATGTCTAGGAGATTTAAAAAAGGTGTGAAAATTCAATCTGCTGGATATGAAAAAGCGAAAGCTGAGCACCTGCGGTTATCTAGGAAAATTATGAATATCCGAAATAACCATATCCATCAAGCAACAGCTAGATTGGTGAAAACCAAACCAATGAGGATTGTTGTGGAAGACTTATCTATCTCAAACCTGTTAAAAAACAAAAAACTATCGAAAGCATTTTCATTTCAAAAATTAAACTTCTTCTTTCAATGTTTGTCATACAAGTGCGAGAAGTACGGCATTGCGTATGTAAAAGCTGATAAATGGTTCGCTTCAAGCAAGATTTGCTCATGTTGCGGCGTTAAATACGACCATTCAGTTCAACCAGAAGGACAGTGGAGTTTAAAGATTCGTGAATGGCGTTGTGCTTCATGCAATAGCTATCACGATAGGGATGTAAATGCTGCGATAAATTTATCAAGATGGGTAAAATAAATGCTTGATAATAGGAGGTAACGATACTGCCTCGTGTGGAGTGTTATACCCCTCGTCCCTTTGGGGCTGCGAGAACACGATGAAGCACTAACTCGTGTAAATTTGATTGAATTGTATAGATTTAGTTAAGTTTATCGTATCGGGACATATAGAATGGAATTTCATGAACAGAAGATTTTGCCGGCAGTGAGGCAAATTAAAGATTTGGAAAAGCTATTACATAGTTCGTATGAATATATCGTTATTTTAGATATTCATGTCGGCCAATTGAAGAGTGTTATATCACTTGCGAAGCAATATTGTAAAAAGGTGTTTTTACATGTGGATTTAATTCATGGCTTGCAGAGTGATGGGCATGCGACGGAATATTTATGTCAGGAGTTTAGACCGTACGGGTTACTTTCGACAAAGGCGAGCGTTATTATGAAGGCGAAGCAAAAAGGTGTTGTGGCAATACAACGCATCTTTTTAATCGATTCGAGTGCGATGGAGAAGAGCTGCAATCTTTTAGATAAGACGAAACCGGATTATATTGAGGTGCTTCCAGGAGCAATGACGGATATTATCGCTGAAGTGAAAGAGCGTACTGGTGTACCGATTTTAGCAGGTGGTTTTATTCGTACTGTAGAAGATGTGGAAAGAGCTTTAAACGCTGGTGCGACAGCGATTACGACGTCAAAACGCGAACTATGGAAACATTACCAAAAAAAGTGACGAAAATGTGAAAAAATTCTGTTGACACCGCTTTCATAAGAGGTTAACATTATAGACAAGTTAATAAACGTGACGGAGAAAAGAAGAGATCCACATTTCATTGTTTCTATATAAATTTATATAGAAGCGTGCAAAGCTGTGGGTCTTTTTCTTTTGACAAAAACGAATGGCCATTCATTTTACCTCTATCACATTTGGAAGCGTTTAAATTGATTGTGGAGGGATACTATGTCAGCATTTTTAGGAGAGTTAATAGGGACTGCGTTGTTAATCGTACTTGGTGGCGGCGTTTGTGCTGGTGTAAGTTTAAAGAAATCGTTTGCGAAAGATTCAGGTTGGATTGTTATTACAATGGGCTGGGGCTTAGCAGTAGCGGTTGCAGCGTATGCGGTTGGATCAATTAGTGGGGCACATTTGAATCCAGCTTTAACGATAGGACTAGCATTTAAGGGAGCGTTCCCATGGAGTGACGTACCAGGTTATATCGTAGCACAAATGATTGGGGCAATTATCGGGGCAGTTATCGTATATTTACATTACTTACCACACTGGAAAGAAACAGAAGATCCAGGAACAAAGTTAGGTGTATTTGCAACAGGTCCAGCAATTCCGAACACATTTGCAAACCTTTTAAGTGAAATGATTGGAACATTCGTTTTAGTATTTGGTATATTAGCAATTGGTGCAAATAAATTTGCAGATGGATTAAATCCATTTATCGTAGGTTTCTTAATTGTAAGTATTGGTTTATCATTAGGTGGGACAACAGGATACGCAATTAACCCAGCACGTGATTTAGGTCCGCGTATCGCACACTTCTTCCTTCCGATTGCAGGAAAAGGCGGTTCAAACTGGAAGTATGCATGGATTCCAGTAGTAGGTCCAATTTTAGGTGGATCACTTGCAGGTTTATTCCATCAAGTTGTATTTGAAGGAAAGCAAAATTCAGCACTTATTTATGTGATTATCGCAACTGTGATTGTACTAGCAATCTCTTATATGACAAGTAAAAAAAGCGGAAGCAATACAAATAGTAGAAAAGTAGCATAAGGGGGAAACCGATATGAAAAAATATATTCTTTCATTAGACCAAGGAACAACAAGCTCACGCGCAATTCTTTTCAATAAAAAAGGTGAAATTGTTCATTCAGCTCAAAAAGAGTTTACACAACATTTTCCAAAGCCGGGCTGGGTAGAGCATAATGCACAAGAAATTTGGGGATCTATTTTAGCAGTTATCGCAACTTGCTTAAGCGAAGCAGATGTAAAACCAGAACAAATCGCAGGTATCGGTATTACGAACCAACGTGAAACAACGGTTGTCTGGGATAAAACAACTAGTAAACCAATTTACAACGCAATTGTATGGCAATCTCGCCAAACAGCTGAAATTTGTGATGAGTTAAAAGAAAAAGGTTATAGCGAAATGGTTCGCGAAAAAACAGGTCTTTTAATTGATGCATACTTCTCTGGTACGAAAGTAAAATGGATTTTAGATAACGTTGAAGGTGCAAGAGAGAAAGCAGAAAACGGTGATCTATTATTCGGAACAATTGATTCGTGGCTTGTATGGAAACTATCTGGTGGTAAAGCACACGTAACAGATTATTCAAACGCATCACGTACGTTAATGTTTAATATTCACGACTTACAGTGGGATGATGAGCTTCTAGAAATGTTAACAGTACCAAAGAGCATGCTTCCAGAAGTACGTCCATCATCTGAAATTTACGGAGAAACAATTGATTACCACTTCTTCGGCCAAAATGTACCGATTGCAGGTGTAGCTGGTGACCAACAAGCAGCATTATTTGGACAAGCTTGTTTCGGTGAAGGTATGGCGAAAAATACTTACGGAACTGGTTGCTTCATGTTAATGAACACAGGTGAAAAAGCAGTAGCTTCTGAGCACGGTCTATTAACAACAATTGCATGGGGAATAGATGGTAAAGTAAACTACGCATTAGAAGGAAGTATTTTCGTAGCAGGTTCTGCAATTCAGTGGTTACGTGACGGAATGCGCATGTTTAAAGATGCAAGTGAGAGTGAAGTATATGCGAGTCGCGTTGAATCAACTGATGGTGTATACGTTGTACCAGCATTCGTTGGACTAGGAACACCTTATTGGGATAGTGAAGTACGCGGCGCTATGTTTGGTGTAACACGCGGTACGACGAAAGAGCACTTCATTCGTGCAACGCTAGAATCTTTAGCTTACCAAACGAAAGATGTATTATGCGCAATGGAAGCAGATTCAGGTATTGAACTGAAAACATTACGCGTTGATGGCGGAGCAGTTAAAAATAACTTCTTAATGAAGTTCCAAAGTGATATTTTAGATGTTCCTGTAGAGCGTCCAGTGATTAACGAAACAACGGCTCTAGGTGCAGCATACTTAGCTGGCCTTGCGGTTGGATATTGGAAAAACCAAGATGAAATTAAATCACAGTGGCATATGGACAAACGCTTTGAACCAACGATGGAAGCGGAAACAAGCGAAGAGCTATATGCTGGATGGAAAAAAGCAATTGAAGCAACAAAAGCTTTCAAATAATCATAAACAGTGTTATAATGGTGACAAGTTAATAATTCGGTAGGAGATTTGGAGAGACCACAACGCGCTATAGAGGCGAAATCTATAGCGGAGTTTGTGGTCTCTTTTTTCGTTATCAAAGGGAGGAATTACCATGAAATTTTCAAGTAAACAACGTAAAGACGTATTAAACGGAGTAAATAAACAAGAGTTAGATGTGATCGTAATTGGTGGAGGTATTACTGGTTCTGGTATTGCATTAGATGGAGCAACACGCGGGTTATCAACAATTGTGTTTGAAATGCAGGACTTTGCAGCAGGTACATCAAGTCGTTCAACGAAGCTTGTACACGGTGGTCTACGTTATTTAAAACAACTTGAAGTGAAAATGGTAGCAGAGGTGGGTAAAGAGCGTGCGATCGTATATGAGAACGGTCCCCATGTAACAACACCAGAGTGGATGTTACTTCCGTTCCATACAGGCGGTACGTTCGGATCATTTAGTACATCAATTGGTCTTCGTGTATACGACTTCTTAGCGGGTGTAAAACGAAGCGAGCGCAGAAAGATGTTTAACCGTGAAGAAACATTAAATAAAGAGCCTCTTGTAAAAAAAGAAGGATTAAAAGGCGGCGGTTACTACGTAGAATATCGTACAGACGATGCGCGTCTTACAATTGAAGTAATGAAAGAAGCGATTGAGCATGGTGCGAAAGCTGTTAACTACGCAAAAGTAGACAGTTTCTTATATAAAGATGGAAAAGTATGCGGTGTACGTGTAATCGATTTACTAGACGGTGAAGTATATGAAGTTTACGGTAAGAAAATTGTAAACGCAGCTGGTCCTTGGGTAGATACACTTCGTGAAAAAGATAACTCGAAAAAAGGAAAAGTACTTCAGTTATCAAAAGGTGTTCACTTAGTAATTGATCAAAAACGTTTCCCACTCGGGCAAGCAATTTACTTCGATACACCAGATAAACGTATGGTGTTCGCGATTCCTCGCGGCGGAAAAACATACGTAGGTACAACAGATACGTTCTATGATAAAGACGCAGCTGTACCACAAATGACAACAGAAGATCGCACATACATCATTAATGCGATTAACTACATGTTCCCAAGCGTGAAAATTACAGAGAAAGACATTGAATCAAGCTGGGCTGGTGTACGTCCGTTAATTTATGAAGAAGGTAAGAATGCATCTGAAATTTCTCGTAAAGATGAAATTTGGACTTCTGAATCTGGTTTAATTACAATCGCAGGTGGTAAATTAACAGGATACCGCAAAATGGCTGAAATGGTAGTAGATTACGTAACGAACTTACTACAAAAAGAAGGTCATAGTGCATATCCGAAGAGTGATACGAAACATATGCCGATCTCTGGTGGACATGTAGATGGTTCACACGGATTCCCGGCATTCGTTGCGAAAAAAGCAGACGAAGGTACGAAATCTGGTTTAACGAAAGCACAAGCAGAAGAATTCGCAAAATTCTATGGTTCTAACGTTGATGTACTATTTGGCTTAGCGAAAAAACATAAAGACGAAGCGAAAGAATACAACATGCCGCTTGACGTTCTAATCCCACTTGTATACGCAATGGATTACGAAATGACAGCAAAACCAGTTGACTTCTTCGTACGCCGCAGAGGCGCTGTATTCTTCAACATCCACTGGGTATATGAGTGGAAAGAAGCAGTAATCAACTACATGGCTGCGAAACTAGGCTGGAGCAAAGAAGAACAAATGAAATATACAGCTGAACTAGAAAAAGCATTAACAGACGCTGTAATTCCTGTAGATCAACAAGAACAGGCAGCTGCGTTAGCATAAAATAGAGAACCACCTGAAGGGGAGCCTTTAGGTGGTTTTTTTATGGGTTATTTTTCTAACTATATTGTATAACGACATATGTTGTTATACTATGTATATAAGGTGGTGGTATTGTTGGACAAAGAAATCTTGAAGGGAAGTATAGATATTTTATTACTTTCTATCATTGCAAAACGTGATACATACGGCTACGAAATAGCTCAAAGTTTAAAGGATGCAAGTGAAGATTTGTATAGTATGGGACAGGGAACTTTGTATCCTGCTTTAAAGCGATTAGAGAAAAAGGAGTTTCTTGAATCTTATTGGAATGAATCTGAGAATGGGATGAAAAGGAAATTCTATACTATTACAGATAAAGGGAAAAAAGAATTGCAGAAGAAAGTGAACTCTTGGGAGAGTGTAACAGCATTAATTCAAGCTTGTCAGAAAGGAGTTATTTATGAGTGAATTTGATGAGTATATTAAGTCTATTTTAGCCTATTCAGAACTTAGTGATATTGAACAGGATGAGTTATTTCTAGAAATGTATGATCACTTGAACAGCTTGAAAGAAGAATATATGGAACAAGGTATGAATGAAAAAGAAGCGATTTATAAAGCAATTCAAAGTTTTGGAGAATCAAAATTTATTGGCGTAGAGATTAATAAATCGGTATACGAAGTTCCTAGGCCATTAAAGGTATTATCAAAAATTTTATGTATTCCTTATATAATCATTTGTTTTATTGTCTTTTTAGGAACGTTTATTTCAACTTCTACATTTGACTCTGTTCGCAGTTTGACAGGTGGTGGGACTGTCTATCATCCCATTGAATTTTGGCAGCAATTTTTACATATATCTGATTTAGAAACGTTATTACAACTTTTTGGAATAACACTTTGGCAAGTTAAAGATTTTATTGCACATCCAGGTCCTTGGGGAAACTCAACTTATTGGTTAAGCGTTTTACAACATATAATATTAGTAGTTCCATTCGGATTTTTCGTTCCAGTGCTGATTAATAAAGTGACTAACTATAAGAAAGCTCGTAAGTGGTATGTTATGACCTTTCTTGTTTGGGAGATATTACATTTACTAACTTTGTCTGATGTTTTTGATGTGTGGCGGATTGCTATAAATATGCTCGGTGCGTCGGTAGGATATCTTTTATTTATAAGCATGATACAAATAGATAATAAATTCAGGATAATGCGCAAGAAGATATTTGAAAATTAGCTTGCTATTCTGTAGTTTAAATTATACAAATTTAGTTTGATGGTAATAGAGTATTGCTGAAAACATAGGTGCTATATAGTGAGAGGATTTTTTATATTCGTAATAGGTGTTGTTCCTTGTTTATTCATCCTGTTATGAAACGGGTACATAATCCGTCTTTTATTGGTGCTATAAATGATGAGAGCGGCACAGCTGAACTAGAAAAAGTCTAGAACAACAAGAACAGGCAGCTGCGTTAGCGTAAAATAGAGAACTACCTGAAGGGGAGCCCTTTAGGTGATTTTTTCTCTTGACTAAAAATAAATAAAATGTGTTACAATGATGATAGAGTATTTAGTGTGAATTTTGCATAAAATAAAAAAGACAGAAGCCTGAGAAACTTCTGCCTTTGTAACCTAACTTGCTATTGTGGTGGTAGTAGGTGCGGTTATAAGACAATTACATTAACGTTTTAGCCGAGAACCGCCCTTACCTTTTCCACGAAGCAGGGTGGTTCTCGCTTTTTTGTATACAGAAATTAGCCACGGACCGACGTATCTTCTACCGATGACAACGCCAGCTCCGGTTAGGATACCATACACTAATTTAATTACAAACATCGCGATCATTTTATCACCTCCCCCCTTTTTTCAAAATGGAAGAGATGATTACCACACCTACTAGTTATAGCTTATTAAGTTACATTTCCATTGTATTATGTTTTAAAATAGGGAACAAGACATATGGATAAAAATCCCTATCTTTAAGCAGAGCATAAGTATCAAGGGACAAGAAGCAAATAAATATACATAAAAAAACGGTATGGACATTACCATCCGTATTTTTTTATGTATTTATAAAACTTTTCCATACAGTGCGTCGTCTAATATATGGGAAGGAGGAAATGATGTGGATGAATTAACGATAGAAGCGTTTGAAATAGAAGATAAGGAGGACCTTATCGACGAAATAATGAACAAGTATGGACAAGAAGTCCTGCAGCTTGTGTATTCGTATGTGAATAATAAAGAGGTTGCGGAGGATTTAACGCAAGATATATTCGTGAAATGCTATAAATCTCTTCATACATATAAAGGGAATTCGAATTTGAAAACATGGTTATGGAGAATTGCAATCAATCAATGTAAGGACTATTTAAAAAGTTGGTATAACAAAAAAGTTATCATGACAGAGGATGACTTTACGTATATGGAGAGTCAAAAAGAAAGTGTGGAACAAACTGTCATTCAAAATGCGGAGGATCGTGAACTGGCTTCTGCAGTAATGAGTTTACCGATAAAATATCGAGAAGTGATTTATCTATTTTATTATGAGGAATTATCAATTAAAGAGATTGCTACAGTAATAGAAGTAAAGGAAAACACGATAAAAACGAGACTGAAAAAAGCGAAGGAGCTTTTGAAGGAAGGATTGGAGGAATAATCAAATGGAAGATCGATTAAAAGGCTTGCGAAAATCAATGGAGAACACAACGTTTAAACATTTGAGTTTTTCTGATCAACATCGAAAGCAGGTGCGCGAAAAAATTAAGCAATCGTCCGAAAAGGAAGAAGATATCCTTTTAGCAGTGTTACAACTTCTTATGAATGAAAAAACAGGTTATGAATTGATGCAGTTGCTAAGAGGGAGAGGGATTCAAAAATTCGAAGGTGATGAAGGGTCTCTATACACTTTATTACATCGTTTAGAACAGAATCGCTTTATCCAATCTAGCTGGGATCACGCAGGAGCTAAATATTATCAATTAAATGATAAAGGAAACAAGATGCTGCGAAAGGCAGAGAAGAATGCTACGAAGGCACGATTTATATTAAAAGGATTAGTACAGGAGTGAGAAAAAATTGAATCAAAAAGGGGAGCGTTTTTTAAAAGAAGTTACGAATCATATTAAATCAAAAGAAGCGAAGGACTTAGTAGCAACGGAACTAGATTTTCACTTGAAACAGACGAAGAATATGTGGATAGAGAAAGGCTTAAGTGAGGAAGTTGCTGAAGATAAGGCTGTTGAACAAATGGGAAGTCCAATTAAGCTTGGCCAGGAACTTAATAAACTACATAAGCCAAAGGTTGATTGGTTCTTAATTGGTTTATTAGTGGCTGCGATGGGGCTAGGTTTTTTGCCAGTTATAGCGCTTGGACATGCTGACTTATTAATGAATAAGGTGATATTTGTAATTCTCGGTGTTACAACAGCGATTGGGATGATGCTATTTGATTATCGGAAGTTAGAGAGGCTTGGGTGGCTGTTTTATACAATTGGTGTACTTATCTTGTTAATGATAAAATGTTTTCCGACTGCTTCTTTGAATGGAGAACCATTACTAAAAATTGGTTCCGTCATAATTGATTGTTTAATGACAATACCATTCTTTTTTCTAGGCTGGGCTTCTTTTTTCAATAACAGTAGATTAAAGTTTATACATCTTCTCATGTTGTATTTATTTTCTTTATATTTATTTCTAACTACATCAACTCTTTTACCACTGTTCATCTATATCACGATGGTATTTGTTATGCTTTGGTGGAGTAAGTTAGGAAAGAAAACGGCATGGCTCATTACGATTTTACCTATTGTACCATTGATTATTAGGGATCTACTTTCCTGGTCTGCTGTAAAAGAATACCGTATGGCCAGAATTTTAGGAATGTTAAATCCAGAGCATGATCTATGGTATTTACGTTTAAAAGAGGCGATGTCTTCAGCAGGTTGGTTTGGTACATATGAAAATATAAAGTCTATCCGTGCTGCCCATACTGATTTTGTATTTGCAAGTTTGACTTACTATTATGGATATGTACTTGCGCTAGTTCTTGTCGTGATTCTTTCTCTTTTTGCAGTAAGAATAATGAACATAGCTTATAAAATAAATGATGGTTATGGTAAATTGCTTCTCGTTGGCGGAGTGACTCTTTTTGTAATCCATTTTATTTGTAATGTTGGCATGACCCTCGGGATATTACCACGTGTTTCTATATCATTACCATTTATTAGCTACGGATTGATACCAACTCTGTTTCATGCATTTATAATGGGAATTGTGTTAAGTGTATATCGACGTAAAGATATTCCTTTTAGAATGAGAAAAACACCTTGATAATCATCAAGGTGTTTTAGTTATTAGCTCAAAACTCTCCGAATCAGCCTCAAGCACAAAAGGACTAACCTCGCCAACGCTATAAAGTTGCAACTCATGCATTGCTCGCGTACAAGCAGTGTAGAACAATCTACGAACGCTCTCATCGCTGTACGCATCTTCAGAAGCATCGTAAATAATAACAGCGTCAAATTCGATACCTTTCGCTAAGTAAGCAGGGATTACGACAATGCCTTGCTCATACTCGGCTGAGTTACTCTTCACGAGTTTAATATTATCGATATGACGGAGTGCTTCGTATGCAGCGGCGCTTTCAGCTGCGGATTTACATATAATTGCGATTGTATTGTGTTGCTCTTTTTGTAGTTCAGCAACTTTGGCAGTAATATGTTCGTGCAGTTCGCTCTCATTCGCTACTTTCGTCACTGTAGGTTTCTCGCCGTCACGTTCAAAGGCGTGAATGTTCTTGCCTTCCGGTACGAGAGCACGTGTAAATTCAATAATCGGTTTTGTTGAGCGATAGCTACGAGTTAAGTTAATACCGTTCGTTTCATCCGGTCCGTATAAGCTAGTAAGTGTATTGAAATTCACTGCTTCACTTGCATGGGCAAATATCGCTTGATTAAAGTCTCCGAGTACCGTCATTTTTGCGGCAGGGAAGAGACGTTTTAAAAACTCGAACTGGAACGGCGAATAATCTTGCGCTTCGTCTACGAGTACGTGTTTAATCGATCTATTCGTTTGGAAGCCTTCGATTAATTCTTTTAAAAGTAAAAATGGAGTCGCATCCTCGTAATATAGCTTTCCTTCATCAAGCATGTTTACCGTTAAAGAGCAAATGTCATCCCATTCTTTCGGTTTTTCTCCAGTAACCCACGATGCGTCTGTGAAGAGTTGTTTATAGATTCCTGTGAAATTGATGAAGCGCAGTGTTTGAACGCCTTTACGAAGTGGCTTCAATTTTTTACGGACAATCATACGTCCCAGGACTTTCGTTTCTTTCTCATAGTCATTAAAAGAGTTGTCGTCAAACTCGCCTTTTTTCTGTAAATATTTATAAGCCTTTTGATATTCATCTTTACTAAGTAATTCAATTTCTTCTTCTACCCAAGGCTTTTTCAGTTCTGCTTTTTCGATTGCATCTATTTGTTTATTTAGCCAATCCGTTAACTTTTCAATTCGACTATGGAAGCGGAGGGAGGAGTCAGTATTATAAAATTGCTCTGTAATCTCTTTTGCAGAGACGATCAGTTTTCCTCTAAATTTCATTCCTCTAAATAGCATGCCTGAAGATTCAAGAGATTGTCTGTACGCTCTAATCATCTCGAAAAATTGAGTGGATGCTTTAAATCGGATGCTCGCATTTCTCGTTTTATAGGTAGGGCTATTTGTTTCAGTTAACATATATTCCAATTGCTCATAAGGGTCTTCAACATCAAATGACTTACTTAGTCTATGGTTTAAATATTCTTGGAATGTTACTTGCTGCATATTTTCTTCACCGAGTTCAGGTAGTACGTTAGATACGTAGCTATTGAACATAGAGTTAGGGGAGAAGAGAATAATTTGATCCGCTTTTAGCCATTCGCGATATTTATATAGTAAGTAGGCAATTCGCTGCAGGGCAGCTGATGTTTTACCACTACCAGCAGCTCCTTGAACGATAAGGAGTCGGCCTTCATCGTGACGGATAATTTCATTTTGCTCACGCTGAATCGTAGCGACGATACTTTGCATATGTTTGTTCGTACCTTTTCCGAGTGCTTGTTGCAGAATTTCATCACCAATTGTGAGGCTCGTATCGAACATGGAATCAATCTCGCCATTTTGAATAATGTATTGTAATTTTTTCTCCACATTACCGCGAATTACGCCGCCTGGTGTGTTGTACTCAGCTGGTCCTGGTGGGTAGTCGTAATAAACACTTGAAATTGGGGCGCGCCAGTCATAAATAAGAAAGTTTTCTCCGCTTGCATCAGTAAGGGTAGAAACACCGATATAGATTTGTTCTGCGGCAGGTTCGCCTTCTTCAGTGAAATCGATGCGTCCGAAGTAAGGTGCTTTTTGCATACGTCGCAGCGCGGCAAGTCGATTAAAGGTGTGTTTATGGGTGATTTGTGTAACAGCTAGTGATTGAGCTTGTTGTCTTAAGTTGATAACTGTTTCAAGGTAATCATCAAAAGTATCTGTATTCACTTTAACGTCATCCCAGAAGTGTTTACGGATGTTGATTACTTCTGCCCGGCGTCTGCCAGTTTCGTTTTCCAGCTTATCAATTTGCTGCGTAATAGTTTCGATTACGGTATCCAATCGTTTTTGCTCTAGATCAAGTTTTTTGTTCATACGTAAGCACTCCTTTAAAAGTGAAAAATAGAGGTTGACTGAAGAAAAATTTTGTTGTACAATTAAGATACGGATAAATACGTTCTTTATATTTTTTAAAACGTGTTTCTGTACTAATTTAACATAGTTTTTGAATTTAATCAATGATAATAAGATAAACCTTGGTTCCGTGTAGCGTGGATCAAGGTTTTTTTGTGTTTTTAAGAGGGAATCACACTTGTTGTCGTTTTTTGTCCGTAAGTCGATATATTTGAAAAATCGCCGATATAATTTCATTTACCGAATCTGGATATAACTATCGGGAGAAGAGGGTATAAAAAAAGCTCGGGCCGAAGCCCAAGCTTTTTACTTCATTATTTCTTTTCTTCTTTTTTATCGTCAGCTTTTTGCTCTTTGAAAAGATCTTTTAAATCTTTATCGTCAACTTTTACGTCAGCTTTTTTGATTTCTTTCATCATTAAGTCATTCATAAATTGAGCATCTTGCGTTTTTTCTTGAGCTAGTGATTTTTTAATATCAGCTTTTGATTTATCGAAAGTTGCATCTGCGTGATTATCAGTTACTTTAATAATATGGTAACCGAATTGTGTTTTTACAGGTTCGCTTACTTCATCTTTTTTCAACTTTTGAGCTGCTTCTTCAAATTCTTTTACCATTTTCCCTGGTCCGAAGAATCCTAAGTCGCCACCTTTTTCTTTTGAACCTGTATCTTCAGAGTATTGCTTTGCTAATTCTTCGAAAGATTTACCTTGAGCAAGTTCATCTTTCACTTTTTTAGCAGTTTCTTCATCTTTTACAAGGATATGACTTGCTTTAATTTCTTTTTTATAATCCTCGAATTTTGCTTTTACATCTTTATCAGTAATCGATTGTTCAACCGCTTTTTCTTGAGCTAATTGAGCACGCACACTATTTTTGATAGTTTCTTCTTTAATACCTTGTTGTTTCATTAGTGTATCGAATTGATCACCGTATTGTTTTTTCATTTCATCGAACTTTTTGTCTACATCTTTGTCTTCAACTTTGTAGTTTTTAATAAGAACTTTTTCCATAACCATGTTGTTTAGTACTTGTTTACCAGCTTGTGTCTTCATTTGATCGTAGAATTCTTCTTTTGTAATGTCACCAGCTTTAGATGTAACGATTTTGTCTGATGATGATGTTCCACATGCTGATAATGCGATTACACTTGTTGCGGCTAAGGCAAGCATAGCTTTCTTCATTCGATAAACACTCCTACTATTATGTATTTTTAATTTATCCTACACCGATGAATTTTAAATTCATAAGAGCCCGATTAAGTCTCACTGATACTTTTGCTTTTTTGTATTGGTAAAGCGCGCTTAACAGGGCTTACCGTGGCTGAGGATAAAGTTTTGATGAATGTTTTGTTCTATAGTATAAGCAATATGTACAAAATTTAATATATCATATTTCGACGCGTTTTCATATTGATAAAGAAAAATTAACCAGTACGTGTCAGATTTTGAAAGTGTGCCATATTGGGCGTATGCCGCATATACAGAATAGAGGAGGGGATGGGGATGAATTCTCAACTTATTTTATTACTTGTACTGTTTATTTTATTGGTTATTGTAGGTATAATTTGCTTATAGAGGAAAAAAGTGAGGAAGGGGCTTTCCTTCCTCACTTTCCATGAAATATAATTTCTATATAACTAGAAATTAATAAAATTGTTATACATACATTAATAACCCGAAAGACACCGGGCTGGCGGCTCGCAGCTATTTGTTTTCGTTCACACAGTGTATGTGTCATGAAATTCGTGTAAAATATAACAAGAAGTGCGAATGCGACAAAAACAACTGTTATAAGTGTCATGAGGCGAGACCTCCTTTTGGCTAAAATACATATACATATATTGTATCACACGATATTTTGTTCGTGTTACAAAATTCAGAAATAGAAGACTTTGTGTTAGAAAGTGAGGGAGAAAATGGACGTTGTTAGAAGATTAGAACAAGCTGAATACTACGTAGACCTACTATTTAAAATGATTGATGAAGAGAAGTGTCCATTTTATTCTTTGATCATAAAGAAAAAAGCTCGTAAAAAAGATATTGAACGTATACTAAATCTTTGTGAAAAACTGAACGAGCAATATGTAGTGGAGAAAGCAGAAGGGCTTCTTTTGTTCGATGCGCTGTTAGATCAATTTGAAAAAGCGCTTCCACATCAGCTCGAAGTAAACGAAACTGCGGAAGCGCTAGCAAAACAAGGTTTATTTAAGCCGCTTATGAATGAATTCTTAAGCATGATTGCGAAAAAATAAATAGATTATTTCTTAACTAACTTTTGATCGGATTCTGTAAAGTTCTCTTCAATATCTTCTAATGATTTCTCAAAAATATCGATGAAGTCTTGTCCGTAAATATTACGCAGGATTGCAATCAGTTCGATATTTTCTGGGAACTTCCCATAAAAATTACGAAGTGCAAGAGCCCCATTAAACACTGAATTATTTTCAGGATCATACTCCTCCATTAAGCGAAGTAGTAATTCTTCCCCTTTGTCTGTAATTTCAATGTACGTATTTCGTTTATCATCTTCCTTTTTTGAGAATACAAGATAGCCGCGTTCTTCAAGCTTTTTAGAGAAGTTAAACGCCGTTGATACGTGCATAACTCCAAACTTAGCAATCTCAGAAATAGAAGCCCCTTTTAAATGATAAGCGATTGTTAAAATATGATGTTCATTAATATTTAAATCGTAAGGTTTAATCCACTGCTGCCAATCTTTCTCTACACATTTCCATAACGCTTTCGATAATTGAGCAATGCGTTGGCTGAAAATCATCGCTTCTTTTACCGAGTAATCTTTTTCTCCACTTTTCATGTACTCACCCACTTTAACATTCTTTTTTCATTACTATCTATTATGCCAGTAAAATAAAAATTAATAAAGTCTTTTTGTGAGAATTGTGAAAATTTTTTAACAAAATGACATTCTATACAAATCATGCATAACTATGGAAGCGTTTTATGAGTCGTGAATACATGCGTTGTCCTTACATGTTAATTGATAACATATATTGTAAATGCATAAAAACACGGCATATCTATACGATATGCCGTGTCAAGGTCAATTTATATAAAAAATATTTGTTATATGCAAAAAACTAAGCAGGAATTTGTTTACGCTTTTTCTGGAACAGCTTCTTGTAGTTTCTCAATTGACTTTTGGATGTCCAAAATTTCTTTCTCAATATGGCGCTTGTTTTGAGAAATATCTTGTTTCCAGTTAGAAAGCGTGTCTTGCATGTCATCTTTTAGTTCTTGAAACACTTCTTTACCTTCTGAAGCAGTTTCAACAATTTGACGCTTTAATAATTTCGTATCAGCTGTAATATCAGCTAAAGTCTTTTTAATATCATTTCCTTTTTCTTTTAACTTGCCGCGCATGTCTTTACCAGAAGAAGGAGTTGAGAAAAGAACGGCTAGTCCAGCAACTGCTCCCCCGCAAATAACACCTGTAATAAAGGATTTAGCTTTTGACATAAAAGGAGACCTCCTTATTTTTTGTTCGTATTCATGATGTAAAACAATATGCATATCTTTCTTATATGTGCTATGCACAAACAATCATCCCTGAGCATTTTAAGTGAAGAAACAAGCCATGCGGAATTTGATGACTTCAGGGAAGTGGCTTGTTATGTATTACGCCTTCTTATAGTGTCATTATTTCACACTATTTGCAATTGTACTTGCGATGTTTTGTAAATTTTCCATAGTGTATTCATTTTGGTGTGATTTCCAAACAGCACCGAAACCATCTTTTTCACCGTAGCGTGGAATTAAATGAAGGTGGAAGTGGAACACAGTTTGTCCAGCTTTTTCACCGTTATTGTTAAGTAGGTTAAAGCCAACTGGATTAAACTCTGCTTTAATCGCATTTGCGATTTTTGGAACGACAGAAAAAATGTGTGATGCGATTTCTGGCGTTAACGCAAAAATGTCTTGTTTGTGAACTTTCGGAATAACAAGAGTATGTCCTTTTGTTACTTGACTAATATCTAAAAATGCAAGCACATGTTCATCTTCGTATACTTTTGAGCAAGGGATTTGCCCGTCAATGATTTTACAAAAAATACAATTGTCTGCTGTATGATTCATTGATCTCATCCTTTCAAATATCCTTAGCCGTATTTTACCATAATTACATAAGAGAACAAACACGAAAAACAGGAAGCTGACTCAGCTTCCTGTTTTCTGAAGAGGGATTGAAAAAGCATTATCGTAATTTACGTTTCGCAGACACCTCATTTATTTAAGAAATGCACGGTAAATCGGCTAAAGTTTCTGCCGTAGACACCCCATTTTCAAGTGAAATGAATTGCAATCTTTTTTTAAAATGAAATTGTTTATTTTTTAAAACAGTATATGCTCTTTCGGAGACACCCCGTTTCGAAAATGAAACAAATAATCTGGTTATGTGTAAATTTCATTGTCCAACATGGACACCCCATTTCATGATGACTTCACTATGTTGTTGTACTCATCAATTGGTGGTTGCTTTTTCAATGTGTTCCTTCTTCAATAATTATGATGTCCGCTTTCGGGAAAATATATGCTAATAAATTTAAATTTTTTTTTTGAGTACATGGATACTATGTAGTACAGCATAATTTTTGGTAAGATGAATATAGAATGAATACTAATGAAGAAAGTGGTGTCGTATGAGCGAGTTATTGCGTGTAGAAAATGTTACAGGAGGATATACGAAACGACCTGTATTAAAAGACGTTTCGTTCTCTGTTAATAAAGGCGAACTTGTCGGCTTAATCGGTTTAAATGGAGCTGGTAAAAGTACGACGATTAAACATATTATCGGTTTAATGGAACCGAAAAAAGGAACTGTCACAATTAATGGGAAAACAATTCGTGATGATATGACAGCGTACCGTTCTAGCTTTTCATTCATTCCAGAAACGCCGGTATTATATGATGAATTAACGTTAGAAGAGCATTTGAAATTAACAGCGATGGCGTACGGCGTCGATGAAAAACAATATGAAGAACGTGTAGGACAACTATTACATGAATTTCGAATGAAAAATCGTTTAAAATGGTTTCCATCTCATTTCTCAAAAGGGATGAAACAAAAAGTAATGATTATGAGCGCGTTTTTAGTTGAGCCATCTCTTTACATAGTAGACGAACCTTTCGTTGGATTAGATCCGTTAGCAATTCAATCTCTTCTTCAAATGATGGATCAAATGAAAAAGAGTGGAGCCGGTATTTTAATGAGCACACATATTTTAGCGACGGCAGAGCGTTATTGTGATTCGTTCATTATTCTGCATCAAGGTGAAGTAAGAGCGAAGGGAACATTAGCTGAACTGCAATCACAGTTTAATATGCCAGGTGCAACGTTAGATGATATTTACATCGCGCTAACAAAGGAAGAAGATTATGAATAGCACAGCGTTATGGAAAGAACGATTTCGTCACTTTCTAAAAGAAGTTCGTACATATAGTAAATACGTATTTAATGATCATTTGAAATTTATTTTCGTGTTCATCATCGGTGCGGGAGCGTATTATTACCAGCAATGGTTACAAACGTTAACATCTTCCTTTCCAACTGCGCTCGTAATGGCAGTATTAATTGGACTCGTGTTAACAGCTGGATCCATTCAAACGTTATTAAAAGAAGCGGATCTCGTTTACTTACTGCCAGTTGAAGAAAAGTTAAAACCTTACTTCACCAAGGCATTTCTTTTTACATTTATGATTCAGTTATACATAATCGCAATCGTAGCAGCTGCGCTTGCTCCGTTATACTTCCAACAAATGAAGCAAACCGGTGCTGGCTACATATGGATTGTCCTCGCATTTGTCATTGTAAAAGCGTGGAATTTATTCGTCGCGTGGGAAAAATCATTTTTAACAGATCAAAATATACAAAGGGCTGATTGGTTTATTCGTTTTATCTTAAACGGTTTATTTGTATATTTCCTTGTGGAACGTACTTCAGTTCTTGTTATTGGCGGAATCGTTCTGCTCATGGTGTTATATCTTGCTATCATGCATCAAATGGTAAAAGGAAAGCCGCTAAACTGGGAGTATTTAATTTCTGAAGAAGGTAAGAAAATGATGCTGCTGTACCGAATTGCGAATATGTTCGTTGATGTACCAGCATTAAAAGAAAGAGTATCACGTAGAAAATGGCTTGATTTCATTCTTTCGATAATCGGCGAAAAGCGTACATATTTATACTTATATACGAGAACGTTTTTAAGATCAGGTAACTATTTTGGATTATATGTGCGTCTGCTCGCTCTTGGAGGAGTTATTCTTTACTTCATGCCATTTTTATACGGGCGATTTATCGTAAGTTTTATTTTCCTATACTTAATTGGCTATCAGCTATTAACTTTATGGAAACATCACCGCATGAAAATTTGGCTTGATTTGTATCCAGTAAAGGTAGATGAAAAGAAGAAAGATTTTCTTACTTTATTAAATGTGATTCTAATCATCGGGAGCGTAATCTTTACAGTTATATTTGCACTAGCAACGAAAGATTTCATGATGACAGGAATTTTACTTGTCGTAAGCATATTATTTAGTATCGGTTTCGTTTACCAATACGGTGCGAAGCGCATTGAACGTTTAAATTGAAGGGAATGAACCTATGATTACATATGAAGAAAAGGTTATAAAAGAACTGGAGCAGTGGAAAGCTACATTCATGAAAGATTCTTCTATGATGACACGGTTCTCAAAGAAAGTGCAGACGAAAGTACAACAGCTTATTCCGGCGAAAGTGCAAAAAGTCTTAACAGAAACGATTCGGATGATGGTGCAAACGATCAGCGCCGGATCAAACTTTATAAAGCCGAAGCTAAAAGAGACGACATGGTCACTGCAAAGACGTGATGACGAAGTGCGTAAAAAAATGGATGAGTACAAAAAAATAGCTGCGGCAGAAGGAGCAGGGACGGGGGCTGGTGGTATTTTACTCGGTCTTGCTGACTTTCCGCTTTTACTTACGATTAAAATTAAATTTTTATTCGATGCAGCAACGTTGTATGGATTTGATACAAGTAAACAAGAAGAGCGTCTTTTTATTCTTCACGTTTTCCAACTCGCCTTTTCAAGTGACAGTCACAGAAAAGAAATATGGAAAGCAATTGAAACGTGGGATACAGAAAAAGAAAATCATATGGACTGGGAAAAGTTCCAAACAGAATACCGAGACTATATCGATTTAGCGAAAATGCTTCAGCTCGTACCAGTAATCGGTGCCCCGGTAGGCGCATATGCGAACTATCAATTGCTGCAAAGACTTGGAGAAGTGACAATGAATTGTTATCGTATGCGATTGCTAAATAGAAAGTAAAAAAAAGCATCCTAAATGTGTGATTTAGGATGCTTTTTTTAGAAGTTAATTTCGCTATAGCCAACTCCGACTACAATCAATATGATAAAGAGCACAATAATGGATGGAAATCCGCTTTTATTATCGTGACCAGCCTCATCGCCGCCTTTATCCCGCTGTTTATGGAGGCTGATTAAAGTTTCACTTTATCAAGAACTTCCTGTGTAAACTCTTATTAACTTGCAAATTATTCAGTTTCATTTTATAATTTATTTACCGACCGGTAAGTAAAAATAAGTGAGGTACAGTATGACAAAGAATTTACAAACATCGCAAAACATTGTCGAGGCATCATTTAAACTCATGGCAGAGCACGGCATTGAGAAGATGAGTCTTTCCATGATTGCGAAAGAGGTAGGTATTTCAAAACCGGCTATTTACTATCATTTTTCTTCTAAAGAAGCGTTAGTTGATTTTTTATTTGAAGAGATTTTTTCTGATTATCATTTTGCAAATTACTTCGATAAAGAGCAATATACGAAAGAAAATTTTGCAGAAAAGCTAATCGCAGATGGTTTACATATGCTCTCTGAGTATGAAGGGAAAGAAGGAATACTACGCGTTATCAATGAATTTATCGTAACTGCATCGCGAAATGAAAAGTATCAGAAACGATTATTTGAAATACAAGAGGATTTCTTACATGGTTTCCACGATTTATTGAAGCAAGGCGCGAGACTGGGCGTTGTGTCACAACATGCAACGGAAGAAAACGCTCATACGCTAGCGCTTGTGATCGATAATATGAGCAATTATATGCTCATGGGATTTCAGTTAAAATATAAAGAAATTTGGATTCGAAATGTGAAAAGCGTCATGAAGGAGGAGTAAAAATGAAAATGCAAAAAAACTGGTGGCTCGGTTTTCTTGGATTCATTGGAGTTTATAAAATTCCAGGCATGATAGAGGCTTTTCAAGCAGATGGAAGTTGGATGAAGTTAATCGGTTTTATTTGGCTACTTTGGTTCGGATATTTTATTCCAGAGAGGAAAGAAGATTAAATTTTAATTTTCTGTAAAGTTATGTAAAATATAGATTAAGAGTATTCGTATATTAGATTACTAGATTTGGAGTGGTTACATGGATCCATTGAAAAATGAAATTAACCCTGACATGGTCAAATTGTGGAAAATTCGTGCTGTAATTGAAGAAGGGATCGGTATACTCGTCATTTTAGCTTACCTTTTCCTCATGATAAAGTTTGATTGGTGGGCGTGGATTTTGTATGTGATGATTGGGCTAACAGTTGTGTTCGCGCCATTTTCGTACTTCTTATTCCCGAAACTACGTCAACGTTATTACAGCTACCAACTAAATGAAGAAGAACTTGAAATTCAGCATGGTCTTTTCGTCGTAAAGCGCGTATTAGTACCGATGATTCGTGTGCAGCACGTTACGATTGAACAAGGACCAATTATGAGAAAATACGGATTAGCAGAATTACACATTTCAACAGCAGCAACTTCTCACAGCATCCCAGGCTTAACGATGTATGAAGCAGAAATGTTGAAAACGAAAATCGCAGAATTAGCGAAAGTGAGTGATGAGGATGTATAAGAGGCAGCATCCAATCACGATGTTATTAGAATTAAAAATAACAGATTTTATACCACTCATTATTTTCATGTTTAGCTTAAACGGAAAATTCCCGTTTTGGTATTTAATTCCCGCAGCATTTGGTTTACTCACTGTTTTTTCAGTATTTGAAAAATGGTATTACACAACATATTGGGTTGAAAATAACGTATTACATGTGAAAAAAGGTCTCTTCGTGAAAAAGGAGAGCTACTTAAATAAAGAACGTGTTCAAACGATTAATACAAGTTCTAACGTACTATATCAAATGCTCGGTTTGAAAAAAATTCAGATTGAAACAGCTGGTGGGGGCGATGAAGCAGAAGTTAGCTTAGCTGGTATTACGGCAGAAGAAGCGGCGGAGCTTATTGCTTTGCTAAATGAGCCAACTCCAGAAGTGAAAGCAGAAAAAACGTTAGACGAAACAGCAGAAAATACAGTAGAAAAAGCAATCGTTACAGAGGAAAAGCAAACGACAGAGTACAAGTTAACGTGGAAAGAGATTTTAATAGCGTCTGTTACATCTGGTCAGTTTGGACTATTATTCTCATTAATCTTTTTTGTGTATCACCAAGTAGATGAGTACATTCCAAAATGGATAGAGAATGGCGTAAAGTCGTATGTAATGGAACATGATATATATGGCTGGATTTTCATGATAGCTATTTTGCTCGTCCTTTCGTGGATTATATCGACAATTGGCTACGCGTTAAAACATGGTAACTTCACAGTAAATCGAAAAAATGATGAAGTCCGTATTTCGCAAGGGTTACTGGAAAGAAAAGAACTCGTACTAAAATTGCACCGTATTCAAGGGATTACGATAAAAGAAGGCATTTTACGCCAACCGTTCGGTTATTGTGCTGTGCAAGTAGAAGTCATTCAAAGTGAGGGAAAAGAAGAAAAAGTTACACTGCATCCTATCATTCGAAAAAATCGAGTGCAACAGTTACTCGCGCATTTACAATTACCATACGAACTGAATACAAATATTACTTCGTTACCAAAAGCAGCATTGCGCCGCTATCTCATTGATAGTTTCATTTTCTTCGCTATGCTAGCAATCCCGCTTACTGGAATAAGCGTATACTTTGAAAAGTATTACATCATGTGGGCATTACTACCGCTCGCAATCCTTATCTTTACACTTGGCTACGCAACATTTAAAACAAATGGTTACTGTGTTAACGGAGAACAAATTACACTTGTCTATCGTAGCGTCGGAAAATACACAGGACTTATTAGAAGAAGACACGTCCAATCAATGGAGAAGACACAATCATATTTCCAGCGCCGCGCGGATTTATGTACGTATAAGTTTTCTAGTGCATCATCTAGTTATAAAATAGAGCATACGAGAGTAGAAGACGCGGAGAGAATGCAGGATTGGTATAAGAAGAGAATGAGTGAGGAATAATTTGAGAAAGCTTGCCTATTATGAAGGGCAGGCTTTTTTTGTTATAAGGAAATGAGTGGTTTAAGTGATAGAGCAGTACAACTACAGCACACATGTATTAATATGTATGAAAAAAGGTAATATTCTTCTATTTTAGAGGAATCTGTGGAATTTTTGATATAAATGGTATACTAAAATATAAATAGTATTAGGAGGTTATATATGATAAGTCAGTTGAAAAGAGAAGCACTTGATGCATTAAAAGGAAGATGGGGATTAGCGGTAGGGGCAACTTTATTAATTGGAATCCTTATTGGAGCTGTTGAAATGCTAACAACAGGTATTTTTTCGATATTTTGGGGTTGGGAAGAAGCAAGTGATTCACTCACAGTAAGTATTATTGTAATGCTTGTTATTGGTCCATTAACAATAGGTGCCTATTATCTTGTTTTAAATGCAATTCGTAGGACTGATGCTCGCATTGGTCATATATTTAGATGGTTTAGCGATGGAAGTAAGTTGATGAAGTCGTTTTTAACATATTTACTAATGTATGTATACTTGACTCTATGGACATTACTTCTTATTATTCCAGGTATTATTAAATCATTTTCTTATTCTATGACATATTTTATTTTGAATGATCATCCAGAATATACAGCGAATCAAGCGATTACTGAGAGTCGTCATATGATGAATGGACATAAAATGGATTACTTTTTACTATGCTTAAGTTTCTTAGGCTGGTTCATATTAAGTATTCTTACTATAGGAATCGGTTTCTTATGGTTAGTACCTTATTTCTACTCGACATCGGCAGCATTTTATGAAGAGATTTCAAAAGAATATTATAAAAAAGAGAGCACTACTTTCTAATAAAACATATAAACTATCTACCCTAAAGAATGTAGGGAGCAGATAGCAGATGGTTTAGGTGTTTTGATATTTGTCCTATTTTCGGGATTCACTTCAGGATAAGGTATAGATTTTTATATAGAAATGCTTCCCTCTATGTTTTATCATAGAGGGTTATTTTTTTATGTAAAAATGATAGGAAATAATGAATAATATATGTAAAGAAAAAAGCGAGGTGAATGAGAGTGAGCAAATTTTTAATACCGTATTCATTTTCTATATTAAGTTTCTTTATTTCAGCAACAGCACTTGATTTATATGATAGGATGGGAAACGATAGTGAGCTGGTTTCGCCGAACATAATTGGAAAGATAATTCAATCTACTGCGCAAATGGGAGTCCTTACATTGTATTTCGGAGTACCTATTATTTTAGGTGGCTGTCTACTTGGTGAGCTATTGTTTAGAGGTATCATTTTACGATTTAAACTAAGCTATATTATATCTTTATTATTATATCTATTTTTAGCTTTTAGTATTGTTTTCGTAACGGTAGGCATTCCAACTACATATGAAGATTCTAATACATTTTTCATAGGGATAACTATGATTTGTGCTGTTACATTCTTTGTGAGTCGGAATATATGGGAAAACAAGTTAATAATGGAGTGACAAAATGAAATACACCTGTCCATGTTGCGGATATAAAGTTTCACTTTATTGGATCAGTTAGAAAACCGACTAGTGAAGATGTGAAGGATGCTAGTTGGCCGCGAATTTGTTAAGTAAAATGTTATTACTCGATTCGATGGGAGTAATAACATTTTTTATTTAATGCTGAAAGAATTACTGCCGTCTTATAAAGTAATAAGAAGGACTACATCGGTAAATTTTATTGATGGATATATTAGGAATGAATACAAAAGTATAGATGTATAGTCGACTTTGTGTATTTAATGTTATCATATTGAATGATATGGAAATTTTTAATAGAATAAGTAACTAAAAATTCAAAGGTAATGAAGCTTTTGTTGTATAAAGAAAATACTTAGTAGTAATCAACAATATTAAAAATAAGATTCGTATTTATATAAATTTAGTAGAAATGGGGTTTTAAAAAGGAATGAGTATCAGCATAACGCGGCAAAAGATTTTGGCGGCCGCTTCTCAAATTGTGCAATGTAAAGGGGTTGCTAAATTAACCTTAGAAGCAGTGGCAAAAGAGGCGGGTGTAAGTAAAGGTGGATTATTGCATCACTTTGCAAATAAAGAAGCTTTAATAGAAGGTATGATAGTCAGAGGGATAGAGGATTATGAGGGCGCTATTTACAATAAAGTAGCGGAAGACTCGGAGAGGAAAGGGAGATGGGTTCGCTCTTTTGTAGAGGAAAGATTAAGTAATGAGAGAAGAACAGAAGAGTTGTCTAGTAGTATGATGGCAGCATTCATGTTAAAACCTGAATTACTTGAGCCATTACAACAATCATTTCAGCAACTGCAAAAGAATATAGAAAACGATGAGATAGATTCAGTTTGTGCAACAATTATTAGATTAGCAGCAGATGGATTATGGTATTCGGAATATTTAGGGGTTGGCAGACTAAGCCCCGAGTTAAGAGAAAAAGTGATTCAAGCTCTTATTGATAATTCATATAAATAGAATATACGAACTATATAATACGAAAACAATTCACCATTACTTATTTAATGTAGTGGTGAATTGTTTTTTTTATTAGAAAAATAGAACAATTTTATAGAGTATTGAATTATAACCGTCCAGACGGTATAGTAATATTTGGTTTAAGAGGAAAATGAAACAAAAAAAGAATAAAAGATATTTTTAGCACACTATTCGAAAGGATAGGCCGCAAAGCTTAGAGTCTACGGTAATACATATTGGTTACTAAGATCGTCTGGTTGCACATTTTTGATGCAACCGGACGGTCTTTTTTTGTTATATAAATATAAAAAAATAGGAGGGAACTATGCAAATGAAAAGTACTAAAAGGCATATTTCAATGGTTTCATTAGTTTTTCTAGTATTATTTTCAGTGCTGAATGTGTGGGCTCCAGTTATTCAAGCTGCTGTGATGAAAAGTCCAGTGGACGAAATTAATATTTCCCGTACTGATGGCACGACATCTGAACCGTATCAAGCCTCAGATGGTATGAAAGTAGAAGTGAAGTGGTCAGCTAAAGAAAAAATAAAAAGTGGAGATCAATTCACAATTGATATGCCAAAAGAGTTTCGAAAAGACCTTATGAATATGAGTTTTCCTTTAAAAGATGCTGAAGGAAAAACAGTTGGTACATGTGAGATGAAAAAGGGTCTATTAACGTGTACTATGGGTGATTACGTAGAAGGAAAGAATAACATTAAAGGCTCTTTATTCGTAGAATTCTACTTTGGTCTAGAAGCATATGATGGTGTTAAAGAAATTCCATTAGAATTTAACGTTGATGGTCAAATCGTCAATAAAGAAGTAAGTGTAAATAATACGACAGAGAGACCGAAGCCACAGCCTAATACGGAAAATTTATTGAAATGGGGTTCTTATAATCAAGAAGATCCTTCAATTGCTGATTGGCTTGTATACGTAAATGCAACTGGAACAGAAATGCAAGATCTTAAATTAACAGATACATTAGGACCTGGGCATGAGTTAATTACAGACAGCGTAGTATTAGAAGAGGCTGTATTTGAAGATGGTTATGCACCAACAAATATTAAGCCAGCAGATTTATCTAACATTAAAATAAATGCAACGAAGACTGGATTTACAATTGAGTTTCCAGACAGTTCAAAAGGTTATATTTTAAGATATAAAACAAAGGTTACAAATCCTGCTGCAAAGCCTCATAAAAATACTGTGAAATTAGAAGGTAAAAATATTAAAACTGAAGAAAAAGTAGGACAAGTATTTGTAAGTGGTGGAGGAGGATCCGGTTCAGGTGACAATAATCCACCTAGCATTGAAAAAAATATAGTTGATGAGAATGGCAAGCTTGTAGAGAATGAGCAGTTAACACAAATGGATCAAGTTATTCAATACCAAGTTGGTACACATATACCGAACGATCCTCCTAAATACACATCTATGGTAATTAGTGATGATTTAGAAGATGTTTTAGAAGTATTAGAGGCAAAAGTGTATGATCAAAATGGCCAAGATATTACTTCTAAAGGAACGTTAAATATAGATAAACAAAGAAGTGAAGTAACATTTACGTTTGGTGAGAGTTTTGACTATAAGTCATATGAAGACCAGATAATCAATCTCAGTATCAAGGCGAAAATAAAAAATAATGCAGACTTATCTTCTTACGTAGATAAGAAGATTCCTAATAAAGCGGAATTGCATTTTGATGATAAAACATTAACATCAAAAGAAGTAACTATTACGCCGCCTGAAGCTCCAAAAGATGGTACAGTATTGATTCATAAAACAGATTCTGAGAATCCGAATAAAGGGTTAAAAGGTGCCGAATTTGAAGTTCGAAATAGTGCAAATGAAGTTGTTGCAAAACTAAAAACGGACGAAAAAGGTTTTTCAGTACCTCAAACTTTAGCTCCTGGGACGTATAAAGTTTATGAAACAGTAGCACCAGAAGGATATCAAAAATTAACAAGCCCAGTAGAGGTTACACTTCAAGCTGGAGAAACAAAAACAATTGAAATTAAAAATACTATGCAAAAGGGTCAAATTGAAGTAAAGAAAATTGATTCGGAAAATGGTGAAAAACCATTGGAAAATGCAGAGTTTGATATAGTAAAAGACGGTGTAGTAGTCGAACATATTGTTACAGATAAAGATGGTAAGGCAATCTCTAAACCGTTAGCACCAGGAAAATATATTTTAAAAGAAACAAAAGCACCTGAAGGCTACCAATTAAAAGAAACAGAGTTCGAAGTAAATGTAACAGGGGACGGCATATTCCCAATACAAGTGGAAAATGCAATGGTAGACAAAGGTAATATAGAAATTACAAAAGTGGACAAAGAAAACGGGGCAGTATTAGCCGGTGTTGAATTTGAAGTCCAAGATGAGAAAGATGGCGTAGTAAGAAAAGTAGTAACAGATAAAGATGGAAAAGCAAACGTTTCAGATCTATCAGTAGGAAAGTACAAATTAGTAGAGACGAAAAGCTTACCAGGTTACAAAAATCTAGCAGAACCAGTACTATTTGAAATTACAAAAGGTATGACAAAAGCTTTATCAATAAAAGTAGAAAATGAGCAGTTAGACAAAGGCTCAGTAGAAATTACAAAAATAGATAAAGATAGTCAAAAAGTATTAGAAGGCGTAGTCTTCGAAGTGCAAGATGAGCAAGGAAAAGTAGTAACAGAAGTAAAAACAGATAAAGATGGTAAAGCAAAAATCTCAGATTTATCAGTAGGAAAGTACAAATTAGTAGAGACGAAAAGTTTACCTGGCTACAAAAAGCTAACAGAACCAGTATCATTCGAAATTACAAAAGGTATGACAACAGTCCTATCATTGAAAGTAGAAAATGAACAGTTAGATAAAGGTTCAGTAGAAATTACAAAAGTAGATAAAGACAACAAAAAAGCATTAAAAGGCGTAGTCTTTGAAGTGCAAGATGAAGCTGGAACAGTAGTAAAGGAAGTAAAAACAGATAAAGATGGTAAAGCAAAAATCTCAGATCTATCAGTAGGAAAGTACAAATTAGTAGAGAAAGAAAGTTTACCAGGCTATAAGAAACTAACAGATCCAGTATTATTTGAAATCAAAAAAGGCATGACTGAAGTTCTATCATTAAAAATAGAAAATGAAATGGTAGATACGGGAAATGTAGAGATAACAAAGATAGATAAAGATAATAAAGCACCGTTAGCGGGAGTAACATTCATCGTCCAAGATGAAAAGGGTAATGAAGTTACAAAAGTAACGACAGATAAAGATGGAAAAGCAAATGTTTCAGATTTACCTGTAGGAAAGTATGAATTAGTAGAGGTAGAAAGTTTACCTGGTTATAAAAAGCTAGAAAAACCAGTATCATTTGAAATCAAAAAAGGCATGACCGAGGTTCTATCATTAAAAGTAGAAAATGAAATGGTGGATACAGGGAATGTAGAGATAACAAAAATAGATAAAGATAGTAAAGCTCCATTAGAAAATGTTGTATTTGAAGTACGTGATTCAAAAGGAAAAGTAGTTACGAAAGTAACGACGGATAAA
>NZ_JAKUFY010000052.1:0-37149 GCF_022663675.1 Bacillus cereus group sp. BfR-BA-01355 | reverse complement strand
TCATCTTGCTTAGAGTTTTGCTGTTTCTCTTGAGAAGAGTCATCTTGCTCGTTATTTTTACCTTTAGTATGTTTCATACTTCTAGTCTGTTCTTTGTTATCGTCATCTGGATTGTTAGACTGCTGCTCCCAGTTATCGGCTTCTTTTGCCTCTGTTGTATTTGATTTTTTTTTCTTACGAAACCAATTCCAAATCATATGTATGCCCTCTTTAATTGTGTAATATAGTGCTATTTTGTGGCTAATTTTGTATATTATTCATTTATTTATGAAAAGAAGGAGGAGATTGGTTTACATAGAAAAAAACCTTTAGTAAGCAGTTCATACTATAACGGGGAGAGGGAGAGTCTGTGCAAATTGTAAAAAAGGAGAAGTTTGTTTTAAAAGAATTTACGTTTGAAAATGGTAGGGAAATTTCTGTTCAAATGGGGTACGAGACATATGGTACGTTAAATAGAGAAAGGTCAAATGCAATTTTGATTTGTCATTACTTTAGTGCAACAAGTCACGCAGCGGGGAAATATACAGTGCATGATGAGGAGCTTGGTTGGTGGGATGGGCTCATTGGACCTGGAAAAGCAATTGATACAAATAAGTATTTTGTTATATGTACAGATAATCTTTGTAATGTGCAGGTGAAGAATCCATATGTGATTACAACGGGACCGAAATCAATTAATACAGAAACTGGAGAAGAATATGCAATGGATTTTCCGGTTTTTACATTTCTTGATGTAGCTCGTATGCAATATGAGTTAATAAAAGATATAGGAATCTCCAGATTACACGCTGTAATGGGACCTTCAGCAGGAGGAATGATTGCACAGCAATGGGCTATTCACTATCCTCATATGGTAGAGCGGATGATTGGTGTTATTACGAATCCACAAAATCCAATTATCACCTCAGTAAATGTAGCGCAAAATGCGATTGAAGCAATTCAACTAGATCCAAGTTGGAAAGATGGAAAATATGGAGAAGAGCAGCCGATAAAGGGGCTTTATTTAGCAAATAGAATGATGTTTATGAACGCGTTTGATGAGCATTTTTATGAAATGACATTTCCTCGTAATAGTATAGATATAGAACCTTATGAAAAGTTTTCTACATTAACATCATTTGAAAAAGAGATAAATAAAGCGACATATAGAAGTATAGAGTTAGTAGATGCAAATTCATGGATGTATACTGCGAAGGCGGTTTTATTGCATGATATTGCACATGGGTTTTCTTCACTAGAAGAATCTCTTTCTAACATAGAAGCGAATGTACTTATGATTCCGTGCAAACAAGATTTGCTTCAGCCGCCACGTTATAATTATAAAATGGTAGACATTTTGCAAAAACAAGGAAAATATGCGGAAGTGTATGAGATAGAAAGTATAAATGGGCATATGGCAGGAGCATTTGATATTCATTTATTTGAAAAGAAAGTTTATGAATTTTTAAATCGGGAAGTATCTAGTTTTGTGTAGGAAATAAATTATGTGAAAAAGGTGCAATATGTGTAGTAGGCACCTTTTTTTACATGATTTGTAGACGGAATATATATGTAGCGATTGCTATGCCGAAGAACGCTATACTAAGTAATAGAAATAAGAATGACATTTCTTGGGGAGATTTTATCTTTTTATTATTTTGCATACTAAGTGCAATAATTGCAGCGATTAAGAACACAATGCCCATAATGAAAAGAAAAAGCGACATTTTAATCGACTCCTTTCATAAAACAAGTATATTGAGGATACAATGTGCTAGTTATGTTTGTAAAGAATAAGTTTTGCGAGAAAATTGAGAAATAGCTTTTCGATTCTTTGCGTTCTTTCTTTTGCATGCTAAAATTGGTAGAGAATGTTTGTGGAAAAGAAACTAAAGGTTTTATTGTATATAAGGAGGAACTACATATGACAGAAGTTAAAACAATTACTACAGAAGAGGTACAAGTGCGTTTAGAAAATGGAGAAACGTTATTTCTAGTAGACGTAAGAGAAGATGAAGAAGTAGCGGCAGGAAAGATTCCAGAAGCTGTACATATTAAAATGGGCGATATCCTACATAAAGTAGACTTCTTTAATAAAGAGAATGAATATATCTTTATTTGTCGTTCAGGAATGCGCAGTGAAAATGTATGTCATTATTTAAATGAGCAAGGATTTAAAACAGTGAACATGGTTGGCGGTATGCTTCAATATGAAGGTGAAACGAAATAGTTAATAGTTAAAAACTTGAAACGAGTCTGTTTCAAGTTTTTTTCTTTTGCATACAGTATAAAAAAGGAGGAGGGGTAAATGGGGATTAATTTGCGTAAAGTAAAAATTATTAATAATACAGGAGCTGTTAATGTTGGTGACTGTTATGATATCTCGCCTTTAGCTGTGGCGAAAGTATATGCAGGAGCTGGAGGATCGAGTGCGGCTATTTTTTTAAATGGAAAAAGACAGCCAGAAGCGGTGATTAGAACATCGGTATTTCTTCCGCCTTTGGCAACGAGTACACGTACGTTAGGTTCATAAAGGAAAGGTAGAGTGTAATTATGCCTGCGCATATAAAAGAGTTTGTTATTGTTAATAATACTGGGAATATATTTACAGGTGATAATTTGAGTGATACTTCATTTACTGCTACGAAATCGTATAGTGGTTCAATGGGGTGTACTTGGATTGATGTTGTTACAGTAATAGGGACAGAAACGAAGCTTTGTTTACAGCCGGGAGATTCGGTGACGACGACATATACAAGGGGCACCCCTGCTGGTACTGTAACAGGAACAAATATGGGGCAAAGTGTAAATACATCGGGTATAGCGCAAGCTGTCCCTAATACAGATAATATGGATTCAATTGCAGGACTCCCTTAAGGAATTAAGGGAGTTTTATTTATTTGAAATAAAAATAGTCTTGGAGATTATTTTTGTAAATAGATTAAGAAGAGGTTTATTTATTATGAAAAAGACGGTTTGTAGGTGGTGAAAGTGTGAAGAATCGTGATAATAAAGGGAAACAACAATCTAATTTTAGAATTCCACCAGAACTTATTGGTCCTACTTTTCCTCCTGTTCCAACTGGATTTACGGGTATAGGGATTACTGGTCCAACAGGTCCACAAGGTTCGACTGGACCGCAAGGACCGAGAGGATTTCAAGGTCCAATGGGAGAGATGGGTCCGACTGGACCTCAAGGTGTGCAAGGGATTCAAGGTCCAGTTGGACCAATAGGTGCAACTGGACCAGAAGGGCAGCAGGGAGCACAAGGATTGAGAGGACCACAAGGAGAAACTGGAGCGACAGGACCTCAAGGTGTGCAAGGGTTACAAGGTCCGATTGGTCCAACGGGAGCGACTGGGGCACAAGGTATACAAGGGGTACAGGGATTGCAAGGGCCAATTGGAGCGACAGGACCTGAGGGACCTCAAGGAATTCAAGGCGTCCAAGGGTTACCGGGTGCAACTGGTCCACAAGGAATACAAGGAGCACAAGGGATACAAGGAACACAAGGACCGAGTGGAAATACAGGTGCAACCGGAGCAACGGGTCAGCGGCTAACAGGTCCGACTGGAATAACAGGCCCAACTGGGATAACTGGACCATCTGGAGGACCTCCTGGCCCGACGGGGCCAACTGGTGCGACAGGTCCGGGTGGCGGACCGAGTGGGAGTACAGGTGCGACTGGAGCAACGGGGGATACTGGGGCTACAGGAAGTACAGGTGTAACAGGAGAAACGGGAACTACAGGTCCGACTGGAAGTACGGGAGCACAGGGCTTGCAAGGAATACAAGGTATTCAAGGGCCAATTGGCCCAACAGGTCCAGAAGGACCGCAGGGGATTCAAGGTATTCCTGGTCCGACAGGAATAACTGGTGAACAAGGAATCCAAGGGGTTCAGGGGATTCAAGGAGTAACAGGAGCAACAGGAGATCAAGGTCCACAAGGTATACAGGGGACTATAGGACCTCAAGGAGCGACAGGGGCAACAGGAGATCAAGGTCCACAAGGTATTCAAGGAGTACCAGGTCCATCAGGAGCAACAGGACCACAAGGTGTTCAAGGGATACAAGGTCCGATGGGTGATATAGGACCAACAGGTCCAGAAGGCCCAGAGGGACTTCAGGGCCCGCAAGGAATCCAAGGAGTACCAGGGCCAGCTGGAGCAACGGGTCCGGAGGGGCCGCAAGGGATACAAGGCATTCAAGGACCGGTAGGCGCAACAGGTCCAGAAGGTCCACAAGGAATACAGGGAATCCAAGGAGTGCAAGGGATAACGGGAGCAACAGGAGTACAAGGAGCAACTGGAATTCAAGGGATACAAGGGGAAATAGGAGCAACAGGTCCAGAGGGTCCCCAAGGAGTGCAAGGTGCTCAAGGGGCGATTGGTCCAACCGGTCCAATGGGGCCACAAGGAGTTCAAGGAATACAAGGCATTCAAGGAGCAACGGGAGCCCAAGGAGTGCAAGGTCCACAAGGAATACAAGGAATACAAGGTCCTACGGGGGCCACAGGAGATACGGGAGCAACAGGGGCGACAGGGGAAGGAACTACAGGCCCAACTGGAATAACGGGAGCAACAGGGGTAACGGGACCTTCTGGAGGACCAGCAGGACCGTCCGGCCCAACAGGGCCATCAGGTCCGACGGGAGTAACTGGTCCATCGGGTGGACCACCTGGCCCGACAGGAGCAACTGGTGCGACAGGAGTAACAGGGGATACTGGTGCGACAGGCTCAACTGGAGTGACAGGAGCGACAGGAGAAACGGGAGCAACCGGAGTGACAGGGTTACAAGGTCCTCAAGGAATACAAGGTGTGCAAGGAGATATTGGTCCAACTGGTCCGCAAGGGATACAAGGTCCGCAAGGGATACAAGGAGTAACTGGGGCGACAGGAGATCAAGGACCACAGGGAATCCAAGGCCCGCAAGGAATCCAAGGTCCAACCGGTCCCCAAGGAATTCAAGGGGAACAAGGCCCTCAAGGGATTCAAGGAGCAACCGGAGCCACGGGAGCACAAGGCTCACAGGGGATTCAAGGAATTCAAGGGATCCAAGGTCCGACCGGTCCTCAAGGCCCAACAGGAATACAAGGGGTACAAGGAGAGATAGGTCCAACCGGTCCACAAGGTGTGCAAGGATTGCAAGGTCCCCAAGGTCCTACAGGGGACACAGGGGCAACGGGAGCACAAGGTCCCCAAGGAGTTCAAGGGATACAAGGCCCAACGGGAGCTACAGGAGCAACAGGAGCGACAGGTCTACAAGGAATTCAAGGCCCGCAAGGAATCCAAGGCCCAACAGGGGCTACTGGAGCAACAGGTTCCCAAGGACCAACTGGAAATACAGGTCCAACAGGTTCACAAGGAATCCAAGGTCCAACTGGTCCAACCGGAGCTGGAGCAACCGGAGCAACAGGAGCGACCGGGGCGACTGGAGTCAGTACAACTGCAACATATGCATTTGCGAATAATACATCAGGAAGTATTATTTCTGTTTTGTTAGGTGGCACGAATATTCCGTTACCAAACAATCAAAATATTGGACCAGGAATAACCGTTAGTGGTGGAAATACTGTATTTACAGTTGCGAATGCAGGAAACTATTATATAGCCTATACAATTAATTTAACGGCAGGATTACTTGTAAGTTCCCGTATAACTGTAAATGGCAGTCCGCTTGCGGGAACGATAAACTCTCCGGCAGTGGCTGCAGGTTCATTTAGTGCAACAATAATCGCTAACTTGCCTGCTGGAGCTGCAGTTAGTTTACAATTATTTGGAGTAATTGCGTTGGCTACATTATCTACGGCAACGCCAGGGGCTACTCTAACGATTATTAGATTAAGTTAATAAGCAGAAAACCTTGAAACTTTTATGTTTCAAGGTTTTTTTATCCTTGTATCTGGAAGTAAACCTCGTTAACCAGGGGGAGTGGATACCCTCTAATTATTTAAAGTTTCACTTTATTCACTTGGGCAAAAACATCGCAGTCCGAAAATATATTATAATAGAATGAAAAGAAAGAAATTTGGCAGAAAGGGAGGGTGGCGATGCAGGAGATGGTTAAAGATTTTTTTGGACGCCCACTTCAAGATTTACGTATATCTGTCATTGATCGTTGCAATTTTAGATGTACATATTGTATGCCGGCGGAAATATTTGGGCCAGATTATGCTTTTTTGAAAGATGAGTTTTTACTAACTTTTGATGAAATTGAGCGTTTGGCAAAATTATTTGTTAACATCGGTGTACGAAAAATTAGAATTACTGGCGGTGAGCCACTGCTTCGTAAAGATTTAACAAAACTGATTGCACGTCTCGTGAAAATTGATGGGCTAATAGATATAGGGTTAACGACAAATGCTATCCATTTAACGAAACAAGCGAAGGCATTAAAAGAAGCTGGATTACATAGAGTGAATGTTAGTTTAGATGCGATAGATGACGACATATTTAGGAATATTAATGGTCGAAATATTAATACGAAACCGGTGATTAAGGGAATTATAGCAGCTAAAGAGGCGGGGCTGGAAGTAAAGGTAAATATGGTTGTGAAAAAAGGGATGAACGATCAACAAGTACTTCCGATGGCTGCGTATTTTAAAGAGCAAGGAATCACGCTTAGGTTTATTGAGTTTATGGATGTTGGTAGTACAAATGGGTGGAATTTTGATCAAGTGGTTACAAAACGAGAATTGATTGAGATGATTCATAAGGTGTATCCGCTTGAGCCAGCTGAAGTCCATTACTTTGGTGAAGTTGCGAAGCGATATCGGTACGTTGGAACAAATGTTGAAGTTGGTTTTATTACATCTGTTTCTGAGTCATTTTGTGCCTCTTGTACGAGGGCAAGAATTTCGGCAGATGGAAAGTTTTATACGTGCTTATTTGCGACAGAGGGTTTGAATGTAAGAGAACTTCTTAGAGGAAATCTTTCGGATGAGGAGTTATTAAGTGTTATACAAGATGTATGGATGAATAGAAAAGATAGGTATTCGGATGAACGGACAGAAGAAAGTGCAAAAAATCGTCCGAAAATCGAAATGTCTTATATAGGAGGATAAGAAAGGGGGCTATCGCATGCAGGAGCGATATTCAAGACAAATATTATTTTCTGGTGTTAGAGAAGAAGGACAGAGAAAAATAAGAGAGAAGCATGTGCTTATTATTGGTGCTGGTGCTCTCGGTGCGGCAAATGCAGAAGCGATTGTTAGAGCAGGTGTTGGAAAAGTAACGATTGCTGATCGTGATTATGTAGAATGGAGTAATTTACAAAGACAACAACTATATACGGAAGAAGATGCAAAGCAGTATAAACCGAAGGCGATAGCGGCTGCAGAACATTTACAAGCGATTAATTCTGAGGTGGAAATAAATCCAGTTGTGACGGATGTAACGGTGCAAGAAATGGAAGAGCTAGTGCGTGATGTAGATTTAATATTAGATGCGACAGATAATTTTGAAACGCGTCTTCTTATTAATGATATTTCACAAAAGTATAATATTCCGTGGATATATGGTGGGTGTGTCGGAAGTTACGGAGTAACGTATACAATTTTACCAGGGAAAACACCGTGTTTTCGCTGTTTAATGGAGCATCCGGCGAGCGGAGCAACATGTGACACAGCTGGTATTATACAACCAGCAGTACAATTAGTAGTTGCGCATCAAATTACGGAAGCGCTGAAAATATTAGTAGAAGACTTTGGGGCGCTTCGTGAAACGATGTTATCATTTGATCTTTGGAATAATCAACAGATGGCATTTAAAGTGAATAGGCAGAAAAAAGATACTTGTTTATCTTGCGGAAGGTTACGTACATATCCGAGTTTAACATTTGAAGCACAAACAAAAACAGAAGTGTTATGTGGGCGAAATACAGTACAAATTCGCCCGGGTGTGCGGAAGAATTTTAATTTAGAAGAAATTAAAAAGCGCTTACAAAGAAGTGTAGAGATAAAGGCGACACCTTATCTATTATCATTTCCGGTAGAAGAATATCGTTTTGTTTTATTTACAGATGGCAGGGCGTTCATTCATGGGACGAATGATATGAATGTAGCGAAAAGTTTATATGCAAGATATATAGGTTGAACCTAAAGGAAATCCTTTAGGTTCAACGGAGAGAGGATTATGAATTTCTCGTATAATCTCCACTTTTTCCACCTGTTTTTTCAAGTAAGTATGTTTCGCCGATAATCATACCTTTATCGACAGCTTTACACATATCATACACAGTAAGAGCGGTAGCGGAAGCAGCTGTTAAAGCTTCCATTTCAACACCGGTGCTACCTTCTGTTTTAACTTTTACTTCAATGAGTAAACGATATTGTTCTTCTGATTGTTTCCAATCAAAAGAAACGTCAACACCTTTTAATAATAAAGGATGGCACATTGGGATAATATCAGAAGTTCGTTTCGCAGCCATAATGCCTGCGATTTGCGCAACTGCTAATACGTCACCTTTCCCAATTTCATTGTGAGAGATTTTATCGTAAATTTCTTTCGTAACGACAATGCTAGAGCACGCAATTGCTGTTCGAACGGTTGCTTTTTTGTCGCTTATATCAACCATTTTTGCGCGTCCTTGGTCATTAAAATGTGTAAATGAAGACATGGAATTCCTCCTTGAAGTAATTTCTATTGAATACATAAAGTTTAATCGAGATAAAAAAAATTGCAAATATGAGGTGAGAAACGATGGTAGAAAAACGAATTCCAATTCAAGTTGCTGAAGCAGTAGAACGGGTAATGAAATATGCGAAGCATGGTGAAGTAGAAGAAATTTCTATTACGGAAAGTTACGGGAGAATTCTCGGGGAAGATGTTGTCTCAGATCATGACGTTCCTCATTTTGATCGTTCCCCTTACGACGGTTTCGCCATTCGAGCAGAAGATACGAAAGGAGCAACCCAAGAGAATCCAGTTGAATTTGAAGTAATAGGAGAGATCGGGGCGGGTTCTGTTTTTTTAGAAGAAGTAGGAGCTTTTGAAGCGATTCGAATTATGACAGGAGCAGCTATTCCAGAAGATTGCAATGCAGTTGTAATGCTAGAGCTGACAGAAGGATTTGAGAAGAACGGAAAAACATATATGAAGTTAAAACGCCCTTTTAATAACGGTGACAATGTGTCGTTTAAAGGAGAAGATATAAAACAAAATCAAGTTCTCGTTAAGAAAGGTGTGGCAATTAATCCAGGAGTTGCGGCCTTACTAGCAACGTTTGGATATAGCACTGTGAAAGTTATAAAACAGCCTGTTGTCGGTATTGTAACGACAGGGAGTGAATTATTAGAAGTACATGAGCCGTTAGAACCGGGGAAAATTAGAAATAGTAACTCGTATATGATCGCAGCTCAAATTATGAAAGCTGGCGGGAAAGTTCGTTATTATGGTCAACTCGCGGATGAGTTAGATGCATGTTTTACAGCTATTCAATTAGCGATGGATGAGGTCGACATTTTAATTACAACTGGCGGTGTATCGGTAGGAGATTATGACTACTTACCAGCTATTTATGAAAGGTTACAGGCGAATGTACTCTTTAATAAAATAGCCATGAGACCTGGAAGTGTAACGACAGTAGCTGAATTTGATGGGAAGTTACTTTTCGGTTTATCAGGAAATCCGTCTGCTTGTTATGTAGGCTTTGAATTATTTGTGCAACCAATTATAAAAACGTATTTGTATGCGAAGGAACCTCACGTATATAGAGCGGATGCTATTTTACAAAAAGATTTTCCAAAGCCAAATCCATTTACTCGTTTCGTAAGAGCAAACGTAACGATTGTGGACGGGGCGTTACAAGCGATGCCGGTCGGTTTAGATAAATCGAGTGCAGTATCTTCACTTGCAGATGCGAATGCTTTTATTGTGTTACCTGGAGGAACGAGAGGATTTGAGACCGGGATGAAAGTATCTGTATTATTGTTAGAGCACTCTGAGGGATGTGATTGGCCATGGGCAAAGCCACTTCAATCTTACAAATAGTAGGATATCAAAATAGCGGAAAAACAACGCTTGTGGAGAAAATAGTGCATGCATTAGCTGAACGGGAAATGAAGGTTGCTACCATTAAACATCACGGGCACGGAGGTTTTCCAGAAGTAGCGCAAAAAGATAGCGAAAGACACCGTAAAGCTGGTGCTGTCGTAAGTAGTGTAGAAGGTGCTGGATTGCTTTCACTTTCTTCACTAAGAAAGAAATGGTCCTTGCAAGAAATTATTCGCTTATATGAGTTTTTTGAAGTGGATACAATTTTAATAGAGGGCTATAAAAAAGAGAACTACCCGAAAGTAGTGTTACTTCGTTCTGCGGAAGACGTTGAGCTTTTACATAAAGTAGAAAATATAGTAGCGATTATTACGTGGTATGATGCCCCGGCAAATATACGAGAAGAATATAAAGTATTTCATATAACAGAAGAAGAGTTGTACATAGACTGGTTTTTACAAACGGTTAGGAGTGCGAAATGACAAATACATATTATGAAGTAATTAATACAGAAATCTCGATTGAAGAGGTAACGAAGAAAGTGATTCGACGTGAATGCGGTGCTGTTACAACATTTATTGGAACCGTTAGAGAGTTTACGAAAGGGCGTCGTACATTATACTTAGAGTATGTTGCTTATAAGACGATGGCAGAAAAGATGCTAGAGAAAATTGGCCTGGAAGTGAAAGAGAAATGGCCGGATACATATGTTGCGATTACACATCGCATCGGTACGTTGCAAATTTCTGATATAGCGGTTGTTGTTGCTGTTTCAACACCACACCGTAAAGCGGCTTATGAAGCGAACGAATATATTATGGAACGCATAAAACAAATTGTTCCGATTTGGAAAAAGGAGTTTTGGGAAGATGGTGACTCATGGATTGGTGATCAATTAGAAAAAACACCATATCCGGCGGGAGAGCCTGGGAAGGAGCTATAAGTATGATTCGAGTATTGTTATTTGCGCACTTGCAAGAAGAAGCAGGGACAAGTGAATTACAAATAGAGAAAGAAAATATTACGGTTGCAGAGTTAAAAGATGTTGTTGCGAAAGAATATAATGTACCAGTTTCAGAGCCAATTATGGTTGCGATTAATGAAGAATACGCAAATGAAGATGACAGGGTCCAATCTGGTGATGTTGTTGCACTAATTCCACCAGTGAGTGGTGGTTAATATTGGATTCATGAAAACGACTTTCCTAAGTAGGGGAAGTCGTTTTTTTATGGCGTTTTTGAGAACACTAACTTATAGGATAAGGAGGACGTTATGAAAAAAATATGTGTAATTATTACAGTGATATGTTCTATCTTTTTCTCTTCTCCAAGTGATTCTTTCGCGAAAGAATCAAGGGAACAGCTTTTAGAGAGTGCTTTATTGAATAGGTACTATTCGGTTATTAGACAAGTGACAAAAGATCAATATGAATGTGATTCAGTTATAAATATAAAGCGTCTCGGCAGGAAAGATGAATTTGTTCCTAGATTTGAAGTAACGCTACAATTTCTTACTTTTCAAGGGGCGCATAATCCCCCAAATGACAAAGTTACACTTACTTTGGAGGATTATTTAGATCATATAAAGGTAAAAAATGTGGAGCGAGAAAAGAATGTTTCTAATGATGTTGTAGAAAAGATTTGTGCTCGCAAAAAAGAAAAAATGAAAGCTCATTCTAATGATTGAGAGTGGTAACTTATTCCGCTATTTTGCGGGATGATTAAAGTTTCAATTTATGACATTTTACAGAGAAAGGTAATGGGCGATGGATATATTTTTAGCAATTTTACCAGCTATATTTTGGGGAAGTATTGTGCTATTTAATGTAAAACTGGGCGGGGGACCGTATAGTCAAACGCTCGGAACAACGTTTGGAGCACTTATTTTCTCAATTGTTGTTTATATTTTTATGAAGCCAGTATTAACACCTACCGTTATTGGAGTTGGAGTTGTTTCAGGTTTATTTTGGGCGCTTGGTCAGGCGAATCAATTAAAAAGTATTGATTTAATGGGTGTTTCGAGGACGATGCCAATTTCAACAGGACTTCAATTAGTCGCGACGACTTTATTTGGCGTTATCGTATTTCATGAATGGTCCACGACAATATCGGTCGTCCTTGGGATTTTAGCGCTCGTTTGTATTATTATCGGTGTTATTTTAACATCGCTTCAAAGTGAAGAAGAAAAAAATGCAGAGCAAGCAGCAAACTTTAAAAGAGGTATCGTAATTTTATTAATTTCAACAGTCGGTTATTTAGTTTACGTAGTAGTGATTAGACTATTTAACGTAGATGGTTGGTCAGCTTTGTTGCCACAAGCAGTTGGTATGGTGTTAGGTGGGATTTTGCTTACCTTTAAACATCAGCCATTTAATAAATATGCAATCCGAAATATTATTCCAGGATTAATTTGGGCAGCTGGAAATATGTTTTTATTCATTTCGCAGCCGCGTGTTGGAGTCGCAACAAGTTTCTCGCTATCGCAAATGGGAATTATTATTTCCACGCTTGGTGGGATTCTTATATTAGGTGAAAAGAAAACGAAACGCCAATTAACGGGTATCGTTGTCGGTATCGTTTTTATTATTGCAGCCGGAATTATGTTAGGTATAGCCAAAAGTTAAAGGAGGTATAGAAATGTATAGTGATTTAGCAGGGAAAGTTGTCGTTATTACAGGATCAGCAACTGGTCTCGGAAGAGCGATGGGAGTGAGGTTTGCTAAGGAAAAAGCGAAAGTGGTTATTAATTATCGCTCACGAGAATCAGAAGCAAATGGTGTGTTAGAAGAAATTAAAAAGGTAGGCGGCGAAGCGATTGCTGTAAAAGGTGATGTAACGGTCGAATCAGATGTTGTGAATCTCATTCAATCTGCTGTGAAAGAGTTTGGTACGCTTGACGTTATGATTAATAATGCAGGGATAGAAAACGCGGTACCGTCGCATGAAATGCCGCTTGAAGATTGGAATAGGGTAATTAATACAAATTTAACAGGTGCTTTTTTAGGAAGTCGTGAAGCGATTAAATATTTTGTAGAACATGATATTAAAGGGTCTGTCATTAATATGTCTAGTGTTCATGAGAAAATTCCGTGGCCACTATTTGTGCACTATGCAGCAAGTAAGGGTGGTATTAAACTGATGACAGAAACGTTAGCGCTAGAATATGCGTCAAAAGGTATTCGAGTAAATAATATTGGGCCAGGTGCAATTAATACGCCGATAAATGCAGAAAAATTTGCTGATCCAAAGCAGCGTGCTGACGTAGAAAGTATGATACCGATGGGCTATATTGGAAAACCTGAAGAAATTGCAGCAGTAGCAACTTGGCTTGCTTCTTCAGAGGCGAGTTATGTAACGGGAATTACGCTATTTGCAGATGGTGGAATGACGTTATATCCATCGTTTCAAGCTGGGCGTGGGTAATATGAAAAGGACAAAGAGTTTTATCTCTTTGTCCTTTTTATAAAAAAAATAGCGTTCAGCTATTTTAAATTTAATGATTAATTGTATCTTGAAGAAATTCTGTTGCTTGATGTTCAGTAACATTTTGTACGAGCGCGACTTCGCTAATCATCATTTTTCGGGCATTATCTAGCATTTGTTTTTCGCTCGCATTTAATGTTCTCTCTTTATTACGGCGAAGTAAATCCCGAACCACTTCTGCGCTATCTTGTAAATTGCCATTTTTCATTTTTTCCATATTCATTGTATATCTTTGTTTCCATGAGAGTGATGGGTCTGACTCCCCGTTTTGAAATTCAAGAAGTATATCATCTAACGTACCTCGATCAACGATATAACGAATACCTGATTTTTTTAATTGTTCCATCGGAAGCATTACTTGCATATCTTTACTAATGATGCGTATCACACAATATTGACGTGAAGTACCTAATATTTCTTTCTCTTCAATTGCTTCGATAATTCCTGCACCGTGCATTGGATAAACGATTTTATCACCAATTTGAAACAAATCATCCACCTCCATATGTGGTAACCACTTTTAATGATAGCATACGTATGTAAAAATGTCAAATTTTATATAATAACATAATATTTATATTCGAGTCAATAAGGTAAAGTGCTTTTTTTATGTTTTTTTGGGGATTTTATTTATAGTGATTTTTTTAGAAAAATAGTACAGGTGAAGAAAGAAGGCATATCCACTTATTTTTAAGCATAAAATGTAAAAGCGCTAATACAATATACCTAAATCCGTTCTTTGCAAAGGAGGGAGAGAAGGTGGGGCGCACAATAAAAATTGATATTACAAATAAAGTTGTAGCTAAATTTAGACCAAATTATTTGGAATTATATACGAGTAAATTTATGATAGGTAAGTTTTATGTCTATACTGAAGATAAAAAATATGTGTTAGAAGACGGATATATATATGAGAATGGAAAGTTTTATCGCATCATAGATACGCACCGTGGCAATAATCAAGCGGCGGAGGGCTGCGATCTAGGATGGTGTTAACATGATTCGTGTGAAAGTGTTTGATGAAAGTCACGAAAAAGACTTAGAAGACGCTGTGAATGTTTTTTTGAAAAAGATTGATGATAGCAACTTTGTAGATATTAAGTACCAAGTTGGTGTTTCCATTAACGACGATGAAAACCAAATTTATTGTTTTTCAGCAATGATCGTTTATAAAGCATAAAAAAGAGCTGGCTCATCCAGCTCTTTTTTATGTTTTATGTTGGGACAACATGTGTCGGTAATACGTTCATAATAGATTGGGTTGTGCCTGATTTCTTTGTCGTTAAAAGAGGCTCCCCTGTTTCATGGTTTTGGGCATCTTTACACATACCAAGGTGATAACGATCACCTAAAAATGGATCAATATAAAAACCGTTTTTGAATACTTTATCATTCGGGTGTTTTTCATGATGAATATCAGAGCAGTTAATGCAATAGAACATAGCGTTCAACCCCTTTTTATTTTGTTTGAAAAAAGTGAGTCGGTAGTCATTTCGCTCCTAAGGAAATGTTGAGGAGAAGAGAAATAACTACCTACTCAAATGGTGGGCATATTCCTTCTGATTTGTCATATCTCGCGTATTGTCCCTGAGGGAAGGAGGAGAGACGAAGTACGCATGATATAAGTAAGGCACTTCTTTCAATATGAATGATGGAGTTTCATGTTGAGAGAAGTTTTTATTTTGTATTGCCTTTGTGAGTATATTATGAGGAAATGCTAAGAGGGTGTTTGTCCTGTTGAAAAAATGTTGAGAATTTCTCAACAGTAAAAGAATTAGCGTTGACATGAAACCAAAAGGTGTTATATCATCAAAGTACAACCAAAAGGTGTTATGTTATAACGCGGAGTAAAGGAGAATGAAAATGGAACAACAAAATACATTAAATGATATTAAACAAACAATCGTTTTTAACGCGTCTATTCAAAAGGTATGGAGTGTAGTATCAACTGCAGAAGGGATTGCGTCATGGTTTATGCCAAATGATTTTGTATTAGAGGTAGGACATGAATTTCATGTGCAATCACCATTTGGGCCATCACCATGTAAAGTGTTAGAAATTGATGAGCCAAACCATTTATCTTTCTCATGGGATACAGATGGCTGGATTGTTTCATTTAATTTGAAAGACTTAGGAGATAACAAAACAGAATTTACGTTAATTCACGGCGGCTGGAAACATCCTGATGAAATTCTTCCGAAAGCAAATGCGAAGAGCTCTATTATTCGCGATAGAATGAGCGGTGGTTGGGTAGCGATTGTAAATGAAAAACTGAAAAAGGTTGTCGAAGGCTAAGTGTCCTCGTCAGCAGCGAAATATGATGTATTTCAAGCAATTGCTGATCCAACCCGCCGAGAAGTAATACGGTTATTAAGTGACAAAGAGTTACCGATTTCCAAAATAACGGATCATTTCCCGATGAGTCGTACTGCGGTTGTAAAGCACCTTCATATTCTTTCGGAAGCGAATTTAGTAAGTGGAAGAAAAAGCGGAAGAGAGAAGATATATCGTTTGCATCCAGAACCATTAGAAGAATTACAACAGTGGCTCTCGTATTATGAGCGTTTTTGGGATAATAAATTATCCATGCTGAAACATATTGTGGAGAATGAAGAGTAGATGTTATGTAAAAAGGATGACCAAAATGGTCATCCTTTTTATTGTTGCTCACTTGTTTGTGTAGCTGGCTTTAATAAAATCCAAGCGATAATTAATGTACATACTGCTAATACGAAAGTGCTCATATAAATGACGTGTACGCTTGATGCTAATGCGGATTGTGATTCGGTTACTACGTTTGCTGTAGTACCGCCATGTCCACCAGATACAAGATCAAGATTTTTAATACCACGTGCGTGAATCATCGTATTGAAGATTGTACCGAATATTGCAGCACCTAACGTTTGACTAAATGTATTAATAAATGTGTTTAAACCAACAGCTGTTCCGCGTGTATGAGCTGGGACTGCTGCTTGAATTGTTACCATGTAAATCGGTGTCACAAGCCCCATTCCTAAGCCGAATAATCCAACTGCTACATAAATAAGGAACGATGGTGAATTGGTTGATAGTGTAAATAATAAGAACGTAGCGACTGATAAAATGCTAGCCCCAAGTAAAATGATTTGTTTCGTTTTTAATTTGCCTACTAAGTTACCAGAGAAAATAGCGCCAAATGTCCACATAACAGGGATTGGCATTAAAATAAGTCCAGCTTCTGTAGCGTTTTTTCCTAATACACCTTGGCTCCAGATTGGTAGGTACATTGTAATACTAATAATCATTGCGCCAGCAATAAGAGTTAATATATTTATCGTAGATAATGTACGGTTAGAGAAAAGTGTTAAAGGAATTAATGGTTCCGGAGATTTTTTCTCGATGAACAAGAAAATAATGAATGAAATAGCGGCAAAGATTAATAGGCCGATAATTGTCATGTCTCCCCAGTTTTGCTTACTGCTACCTGTTAATAATGCATATAGTAGAGCGATTGTACTTAATGAAAAAACTGTTGCACCAAGATAATCGATATGGTGTTTAGCGGGCTTAATAGATTCTTTGTAGTAAATTGCAATCATTAAGCAAGCGATAATTCCAAATGGAACGTTTAAGAAGAAAATATAGCGCCAAGAAAGGGAATCAACTAAAAATCCACCTACTAACGGTCCGATAACACCGGATACACCCCAAACGGCACTCATCCAACCTTGTGCTTTCGCGCGGTCTTTCGCTTCGCTATATAAGTCTCCAATTATCGTCATTGTGATTGGCATAACAGCACCAGCACCGATACCTTGAAGAGCGCGGAAGAAAATTAATTGTTCCATCGATGTAACGACTCCGCAAAGTGCAGAACCGACTAAAAAGATTGTAGCTCCGATCAGTAAAACTTTTTTACGGCCGAATAAATCAGCGAGCTTTCCGTATATTGGAGTCGAAACAGCTGTTGCAAGCATATAAATTGCATATACCCAACTAACAAGTTCGACGCCTGACAAATCACTCGTTATACGAGGGATTGCTGTACTAACAATCGTTCCTTCTACCGCAGAAAGAAACGTCATTAACATTAAAGACATCATGACTTTTTTTCTCATTTGTTTTCCCCTTACCCTTTTTTAAATATTCAACAATATAAAATATAAAGGTACTAAGGTATATAAAGCAACAAAAAAGCAATGGAAAGTTACATGGAGCAGATGTTTGTCGCTTCTTGTCGGTAAGTCGATATATTTGAGAAATCGCCGATATAAGTTGTAGAATCGCCGATAATGATTTCATGGCAATATTAAAAAAAGAAACAGGAATCCCTGTTTCTTTTTTAATATTGCATTTTCGCGTTTTCTCCAGCTGTCGTTCCAGCAATTCTACCAGTAACGAGGGCTGATGTAATATTATAGCCACCAGTATAACCGTGGATATCAAGAACTTCTCCGCAGAAATATAAGCCGTTCGTGAATTTAGAAGACATTTCTTTCGGATTAATTTCTTTCACGGATACACCTCCGCCAGTAACGAATGCTTTTTCAATTGACTGCGTACCATTTACATTCACAGTAAACTCTTTAAAGTCTTTCACAAGTGCACGAATCTTTTCGTGAGAAACTTGTCCAGCTTGTTCACTACCGTCAATTTCATTTTTTTCTAATAAGAATAGGAAGTAACGTTCAGGGACATAACCTTTTAAAACGTTTTTAATTCCTTTTTTCGGATCTTCTTTCATTTGTTTCAGCATGCGCTGAAATAGTTGCTCACTATTTTCCTCTGGCAATGCATCAATACTCATTTGTATTGTGTTCGTTTTAAACTTTTTCAGTGCTTTCACGACGAATTGACTACAGCGAAGAGCAGCAGGACCAGATAGGCCGAAATGAGTGAAGAGCATGTCCATTTTGTGAGAAATGATAGCTTTTCCTTTCGGGTTTAATACGCTTAAGTTTATATCACGTAAAGCAAGACCTTGTAATGAGCGATCACGTATAAACGGCTCGTTTGACAGGATAGGTACTTCTGTTGGGAATAATTCTGTAATTGTATGACCTGCTTTTTCAGCCCAAGCGTATCCGTCTCCAGTGGAACCAGTTTGAGGAACGGATTTTCCGCCAACAGCGATAACGACGTGATTTGTTTCTAACACTTCGCCTGTTTGCAGTACAACTGCCTTCGTTTGACCATTTTCATATTCAATCGTTTCAACAGGCGTATTTGTACGGATTTTTACACCTAAGTCTTTTAATCGTGTTAAAAGTGCATCTACAACAGATTGCGCTTTGTTTGACACGGGGAACATGCGACCGTGGTCTTCTTCTTTCAATTTAACACCAAGATTTTCGAAGAATGTAATAATATCTTCATTATTAAAAAGAGAAAAAGCGCTGTATAAGAAGCGACCGTTTCCTGGTATATGTTTAACAATTTCATCAAGTGGTAGACGGTTCGTTACGTTACAGCGTCCGCCACCAGAAATCGCAAGTTTACGCCCAAGTTTATTTCCTTTATCAAGAAGCAAGACATTTGCGCCTTCTTCTGCAGCACCAATTGCAGCCATTAGCCCAGAAGGACCGCCGCCGATGACAATAACATCATAATGCATAATATATCGACCTCATTTTCTACATTTCCTGCCTAAAAGAATAGCATGTTTTCCGTTAAAAGAAAAATAGAGTGAAGTACTGCTTAATGAGAGAATTGTGGTACAATACAAAAGTTAGAGTTCAGCACTATCCTGCTATTTGTAGGCGATAAGACTAAAACCTCAAGATTTAGGAGAAGTAAATAGGGAGTCTGTTAGCCTGTAAATGCTCGAATGGTTCAACTAATAATCAGTGGAGAAGAACACCCCACTGATTAAAGTTTCATTTTATGTAGATGTAGGAGGATTTTTGTATGTCCGATTCGAAATTTCTGCGCGGAACGCTTATTGTTACGCTAGGGACATTTTTAGTAAAGTTCTTAGGCATGATTTACGTCTTCCCGTTTCATGCATTAGTAGGTACAGAAGGCGGAACGCTCTATACATATGGATACATTCCATATACGATCTTTTTAAGTATCGCAACGGCAGGTGTGCCGCTTGCTGTTTCAAAATTTGTTTCCAAATATAATGCGCTTGGCGATTATAAAACGAGCCGGAGAATGTTCCGCTCGGGAATGGTTATGATGATAGTAACAGGAGTTCTTTCGTTCCTAGTACTGTACATGACGGCACCGTTGTTTGCAGAAGCGATGCTTGGTAAACAAAGTATACACAATAATGTAGGAGAAGTTACGACGATCATTCGTCTTGTAAGTTTCGCACTTATTGTTGTACCAGCAGCGAGTTTAATTCGTGGTTATTTCCAAGGTCACCAGTCTATGGGACCAACTACCGTTTCACAAATTATTGAACAAATTATTCGTATCGTCTTTTTATTAGCAGGTAGTTTTATCGTTATTAAAGTACTTGGCGGTACAGTTGCAACAGCAGTTGGAGTAGCGACATTTGCTGCGTTCGTTTCAGCGGTTGGAGCACTCGGTGTGTTAATTTGGTACTGGTTAAAACGTAAAAAATATTTGGATCAATATTTAATTGAACAAACTGTACCAGAATCAACAGTAAGTACTGTTCAATTGTTTAAAGAGTTATTCGCATATGCGATTCCTTACGTTGTAATTGGGTTAACAATTCCTTTATATCAACAAATTGATACATTGACATTTAACTCAATTATGCAGGCGATTGGTCAAGGTGATATCGCAGAGCGAGCGCTGGGTATTTTCACAATGTGGACGCATAAGTTAATTATGATTCCTGTATCACTTGCAACAGCGTTTAGTTTAACGCTTGTACCAGCAATTACAAAATCATTTACTGAAAAACAATACCGCTATTTGAAATTACAAATTACACAAACATTCCAGGCAAATATGTTTTTAACATTGCCAGCAGTTATCGGTATTTCAACACTTGCATATCCAATTTACACTGCTTTCTATGACTCAGATCCATTAGGTGGACAAGTATTAATGTGGTATGCACCAGTTGCATTGTTATTTGCTTTATTTACAGTAACAGCGGCAATTCTTCAAGGGATTAATCAGCAAAAGCATGCAATTGTCGCGCTTATTATGGGTGTTATTTTGAAATTTGTATGTAACGTAATCTTTATTCGTTATTTCGGTACAGTAGGAGCAATTCTAGCGACCTCAGTTGGTTTCTTAGCTTCTGTTTGGTATACAAATCGACAAATTAAAAAATACGCACACTATTCATTCGGTGTTGTATATAAAAGAACATTCCAAATTGCAGTACTGACACTTATAATGGTCGTTGCTGTAAAACTATCACAATGGCTTCTATCCTTCATGATTTCGCCTGATGGCCGTATTGGTGCTCTTATAACAGTTGCGATTTGTGCAGGTATTGGTGGTCTTGTTTACGGATTGTTAGCAATTCGCACAGGAGTACTTGAAAGAGTATTTGGCGGAGAAGCATTAGATAAAATTCAACGTAAACTTGGTAGTAGATTTAAAATAAAGTTGAAATCAAGAGGGGCGTAATTACGTCCCCTTTTCTATGATAAATAAAGAAGGTGAAAAGCGTGAGATTAGATAAATTATTAGCGAATATGGGATATGGAAGTAGAAAAGAAGTAAAGAAATTATTGAAAGATGGCGTTGTGAAAATTGATGGAACGCCAGTAAAAGATGCGAAAGTTCATGTAAATGTAGAAGAGCAAGAAGTTATGATTCACGGTGAAGTTGTGGAATACAAAGAGTTTGTTTACTTAATGATGCATAAACCACAAGGTGTTATTTCAGCGACGGAAGATGATAATCATGAAACAGTAATAGATTTATTAGAATTAGAAGATGCAATCTTTGATCCGTTCCCAGTTGGACGACTTGATATCGATACGGAAGGTTTCTTATTGATAACAAATGATGGGAAGTTATCACATCAATTATTATCTCCGAAAAAGCATGTGCCGAAAAAATATTATGCACACGTTGCAGGAGTAGTAACAGAAGAGGATGTAAAAGAGTTTGCTAAAGGTGTTATCTTAGACGATGGCTATGAAACAAAACCAGGTACGCTTACAATATTGAAAAGCGATGATATTTCCGAAATTGAGCTTGTGATTACAGAAGGGAAATTCCATCAAGTGAAGCGTATGTTTGAAGCGGTAGGGAAAAAAGTAGTCTACCTAAAGAGAACGGAGATGGGTCCGTTAGTATTAGATGAAGAACTAGAACTTGGACAATACCGAGAGCTAACAGATGAAGAAGTAGAAATGTTAAAAACATATCAAGTAGATACTGAAAAGTAGTACCTTTATAGGCGCAGAAAAGACCCCTTTCTAATAGTTAGAAAGGGGTATGTATTTATTTACATACAATTATTTTTTGTTATGAGGTCATTCTCACTTTCTTTCCTGTTGTTGTCCACTTACCGCGGCAAGGGCTATACACGAGTTCATTAAACTGCAACACATTTAGATCACGTTGTATCGTTCGCGGTGTGATCCCGAACTCATCTACAAGGTCTTTCGTCGTTACCGTTCCGTTTTCATTGATGTACATATAAATTGATTTAATGCGTGTTAGCATACGAGTAGTTGTAGGTTTCAAGAGAAAACCACTCCTCTACTAGTTTTTTTGACCCCATTCAGGAAAGAAGGTCGTTACTACCATTGTACTCTACATGATAAAATTCATGCTTTAATCTACTTAAATTTTACAAAAGTTTAACAAAAATTCATATAGAAAAATATTGGTAGTTGACATTGTATATATGGTCAGTCAACTAACACATAAAATTCTACGTAAAACGCCAAATTCCTGCAAATTTTTTTGAAAAAAAAAAGAAAAACTAATAAGAAATGTCTGAAATATTACAATTGTTCGGTATTTAGTTTTCGTGTATGGCATAAGGGATTTCGGTTTGCTATGATGAAAGAGATAATATAGTGAAGGATGGATGCGTGATGTCAGCGATTAATTGGACAGAAGAAGTTGCAAAACGAAAAGATGATTTAATTCGTGATACACAACAATTTTTACAAATTAAAAGTGTATGGGAAGAAGAATCGGCGAAAGAGGGCGCACCATTCGGTGAAGGGGTAGAAAAAGCGCTATCTTTCATGTTACATAAAGGAGAAGCTGAAGGTTTTGCTTCTAAAAATTTAGAAGGATATGCAGGTCATCTTGAAATGGGACAAGGAGAAGAATTAGTAGGTATTCTTTGTCACGTTGATGTTGTACCAGAAGGAGATGGCTGGACGACTCCCGCATATAGTGCGGATATTCGCGATGGAAAGATTTTTGCACGTGGTGCAATTGACGATAAAGGCCCAACGATGGCAGCATATTATGCGATGAAAATTTTGAAAGAATTAGGCTTACCTCTTTCAAAACGTGTTCGTATGATTATAGGAACAGATGAAGAAAGCAATTGGAAATGTGTAGATCACTACTTTAAAAACGAAGAAATGCCAACAATCGGTTTTGCACCAGATGCAGATTTTCCAATTATTAATGCAGAAAAAGGAATTTCTGATATACAAGTTGTGCAAAATGGTAGTGAAGAGAAAAAAGGTACATATGAACTTGTTTCATTTGATTCAGGGCGACGTTTAAATATGGTTCCTGATTTTGCAGAAGCGGTTATTACAGGAGAAGATGTAAATGCACTTACAGTAGCATATGAAGAGTATTTACAAACTGCTAAAAAAATAGGGGAATCGACTATAGAAGGTAATACAGTGACGTTGCAAATAAAAGGAATTTCAGCGCACGGATCTACTCCTGAAAAAGGAGAAAATGCAGGTTTATTATTAGCAAACTTCTTAACTACAGTTTCACTTGATGGAAAAGCAACTGCATTTGCGACATTTGCAACAGAAACATTTACTGGTGATATTTTGGGTGAAAAAGCTACTATTGCTTATAAAGATGAAATTAGCGGTCCGTTAACAGTGAATGTTGGTCGCCTTTCTTATACGAAAGAAAACGGTGGTAACTTAGGGCTAAACGTACGTTACCCAGTTACAACTAACTTTGAAGAAACAATTGCGAAGTTGAAAGAGTATGTTGGTACGCATGGATTTGAAGTAGCTGACTATTCTAATTCACGCCCGCATCACGTTGATAAAGACCACGTATTAATTCGTACGTTACAACGTGTATATGAAGAACAAACAGGTGAAAAAGCAGAACTATTAGCAATTGGCGGAGGTACTTATGCTCGTTCATTAAAAGCTGGTGTGGCATTTGGACCGCTATTCCCTGGAAAGGAAGAACTTGCGCATCAAAAAGATGAGTACATTGAAATTGAAGACTTATTAAAAGCAACAGCAATTTATGCGCAAGCAATTCATGAATTAGCGAAGTAAAGTGAAACTTTAATCGCCGATATATGAATAATGACCGCTCTCTACTTTAGAGGGCGGCTTCTTTTTAATTGAATGAGATAAGAAAGAAAAGCAACAATAGAAAGAAGGAGACGGTGTACATGGATAGGCATTATTTTGTCGCAATTACGTTACCAAATCATATAAAAGAAGTGCTGTCTAACTATAAAGAGGATACGAATGAGAAATTACCATTTCGCTCGTGGGTACATAAGGAAGATTATCATATTACCCTTTCCTTTTTAGGAGGTGCGACAGAAGAACAGTTAAAAGGGATAAAGAATGGATTACAAACACTTATAAAAACAAAAGAACTATCGTTCACGTTACAAGGTTTTTCAACGTTTGGTAGGGAAGATCAGCCCCGTATTCTTTGGGCGAAGGTAAGTGAGAATCATGATTTGTTTCAGTTACAAAAGCAAGTACATGCCATTTGTGAAGAAAATGGTTTTTCTCTAGAAACACGCCCGTATCATCCACATATTACTGTTGCTCGTAAATGGATAGGAGAAGAAAAGTTTCATTTAGAAAGTATAAAAGAAGTGCCTGAAATATCATTTCAAGCAGATACAATTACTTTATACGAATCCCACGTGAAAGAAACCCCGAAGTATAAATCGATTGCTGAAATAAAATTACAAAAATAGAATGTTGAAAACGTTTTTTATGCAGGTGAATATACTATAGAGAAGAATGGAGTTACTGTATAGAGTCTTGTTGATAAGAAAAGCCTTATCATTTGCAGCTCATTTTATCTCGCCTGATTGGTGAAGGCTAATAATAAGTGAGGATGGGAAAATTTTCTCGCTCATTAAAGTTTCACTTTATTTTAACTTTGAGAATGATGGTGATTTTTTTATGTTGAAAGTAAAACGTCCATTTGATGCCTATTTAGATGAAATGAATAAAATTACAATTTTGCTCCCACATGCGTATGGAACAAGTCGGACATTTCGTTTGCAAGAAGGAAGTAATGTGAAAGATTTACCGATTGCTCATACTATTGCACTTCCAGATGCAACGAAGTATGAGTGCTTTATAGAAGAGCCGCTAGATGTGGGGAAGTATTATACAGTACGAGATGAACGGAATGAAGAAACGGATTTACAAATAGGTGCTGTTATTCGAACAACAATTTTCGATGAAAAGTATTATTACGAAGGTACAGATTTAGGTGCTGTGTATCAAAAAGAAGAAACGACATTTAAAGTATGGGCTCCAACCGCAAGGCTTGCGAAAGTAAGAATTTATAAGAGTGATAAAGAATATACCGATCATGAAATGTACAGAGAAGAAAACGGAGTTTGGATTCAAACATTACAAGGGGATTTAGACGGAGCATGCTATACATTTCTTGTTTGTATTAATTTAATATGGAACGAAGCTGTGGATCCTTATGCAAAGTCGGTGACGGTAAACGGCAAACACGGTGTTGTTATCGATTTAGAAAAAACGAGTGTAACAAGACGAGAGGGATTACCACCATTACAATCAATGACAGATGCCATATTGTATGAACTGCATATTCGTGATGCGACTATACATCAAAATAGTGGAGTGAGTCAAAAGGGAACATATAAAGGATTGATGGAAGAGGGAACAACGGGACGGAACGGGACGTTAACAGGGTTGTCTCATATAAAAGATTTAGGTGTTACACATGTTGAACTATTACCTTTATATTGTTTCGGTGGTGTAGATGAGGCGAATCCTTCGTCCGCCTATAATTGGGGGTATAATCCATTATATTACAATGCACCAACAGGATTTTATGCTACAAATCCCTCTGATCCGTATAACAGGATAGTTGAGTGCAAACAACTAATTGAAACATTTCATGAACAAGGTATTAGGGTGATCATAGATGTTGTATATAATCATGTTTATGAAAGAGAGCTATCATCATTTGAAAAGCTTGTTCCAGGCTATCATTTTCGTCATGGTGAAGATGGTATGCCTTCTAATGGGACGGGAGTCGGAAATGATATAGCGTCTGAACGGAAAATGATGAGGAAATTCATTGTAGAGTCTATTTTATATTGGCTTACTGAATACAATGTCGATGGATTCCGATTCGACTTAATGGGAATTTTAGATGTTGATACAATGAATGTGATAGAAAAAGAAGTACGAAACATAAAACGAGATGCTTTATTATTAGGAGAAGGATGGGATTTACAAACACCACTTCCTGCCAAAGAAAAAGCAACGTTAAATAATGCGAAGAACATGCCGCATATTGCGCAGTTTAATGATCAATTTCGTGATGGGATAAAAGGGAGTACATTTCATATAAACAAGCGTGGTTTTGCATTTGGTGGGTCTGTAGACTGTAATCATTTGCAGTATATTGCAGCAGGAAGTCTTTTAAGTATGAAAGAAACAGGGCTGTTTCTAGAGCCGGCGCAAAGCATTAATTATGTAGAATGTCATGATAATATGACGATGTGGGATAAACTAGTGCGCAGTAATGAAGAATCAGAAGCGATTTTGAAAAAACGTCACCTGCTAGCGAGCGCAATGGTTATTCTTTCACAAGGCATTCCTTTCTTACATGCAGGACAAGAGTTTTATCGTACGAAGAAAGGAAATGAAAATAGTTATAATGCAAATGATGAGATCAATCAATTAGATTGGGATCAAAAAGAGAAAGAGATAGAGACTGTTAACTATATAAAAGGTTTAATTGCGATTCGTAAAGAGCATGGGGCATTCCGATTACAAAACGCAGACCTTATAAAAAAACATATGACTTTTTTACAAACATCTACAGAAGTACTTGCATACCACCTGCAAAATGTAAAATCGTTTGGACCGTGGAAAGAGATTGTCGTTTTATTTAATAGCGGTTTAGAAGCTAAAACGGTGCAACTTCCGAAAGAAGAAACGTGGCATGTGTTAGTAAACGAAAACGAAGCGAAAATAGATCCAATTTCTTCATTTAGAGGAAAGGAACTTAGGCTCGCTCCAATTAGCACGTATATATTGACGATAATGTGACAAATCGCTACTTGACGATGAGAATGTAATAAATGTAGAATTGACAAAGGTGACGATTTTGATAAGTTGTCATTCTATGACAGGTTTTGTAAAATAAAATAGAGGATTTTTGGCCTAGGCTAATTTTTCTTTTCATTTACAGTAAAATATATGAATCCACAACATGTGTAGAAATGTTGCGGTTTTTCTTTTCATAACTATAAAAGATAAGGATTTGTTAACGGGTAATGAATATGGAATGGTTGGAACAATTATTAGGAAAAGAGTGGAGTCTTGTACCGGCTGGTGGAGTAACGGGCGATGCATATATTGCGCAAAACGGACAACAGAAGTTATTTTTAAAGCGGAATACATCGCCCTTTTTAGCGGTATTGTCAGCAGAAGGAATTGTTCCAAAATTACTTTGGACAAGAAGGGTAACGAATGGTGATGTAATTTCTGCTCAAAAATGGCTTCCGGGACAGAAGCTAGAGCCAGAGGATATGAAACTAGAACGTGTTGCGAAACTTTTGAAGAAAATACACTCCTCTAAAGCGCTTGTACAGATGATTCAAAGACTTGGGAAGCAGCCGCTTCACGCACAAGAGTTATTACAACAACTGCAACTCGTTTTAAGAGGAGATATAAGGGATGATGAAACAATTCAGCAAGGCCTTCAATATTTAATGGGTTCATTAAAAGCTATTGAATACAATGAATTTGTTGTATGCCATTGTGATGTAAACCATAACAATTGGATATTGTCGGATGAAGATGAGTTGTTTTTAATTGATTGGGATGGAGCTGTAATTGCTGACCCGGCTCTAGACCTTGGTATGTTATTATATTGGTACATTCCGCGCCAGGAGTGGAGTGAGTGGCTCGGTTTTTATGATATTGAAATGGATGAATCGCTGCTTAGGCGTATGAGATGGTATGTGATAGCACAAACGATTTTGTCTATTCAATGGCATACAACAAAAAAACAGCAAGCAGAAGCTGAATATTGGCATCAATATTTACAGCAACTACTTGCTTCAGAATAATACTTAAGAAAAATTGTCCATTCCAGCAATCCACTGAGTAAGTTGTTCTTGATTATTGGAAATATGGTTGTCCAAATTAGAGGAAGATTTACCCGATTGACTATAAGAATATACATCGTTTAGCATTGTTTTAGCGTCACTACTTATATTATCGTTTGCGAGTAACGATTGAATGAGGCGCTCTAATTGCTCGCATTCTGAAACTGTCCCGCAGCAATCACTTTGGTGGTTGACTAAAATATCTTTCAGCACTTCTAATTGATGTTGTTGATTAATTGGCATGAACGGATCATCCTTTCGATTGTTTTTCTCTTCAAATGTAAGAGAAAAAGCTGTTTCGTCATGGAATGTTTAATGCTGTATGTAGTTTTTATCAAAATGGTACATCTTATACTTGAAAGAAACGGACCGAGTGCTCGTACGTACTTGGTTTTTTGTTTGGTAGATTAATTAAAAAAAGAAAGAAGGAATTATTCCTTTAAAATAGTTTTGTAAAGAGAGGGAGACATCTATGCGTTTAAGACATAAACCATATGCAATGGATCGAATTAACGAGTATTCACATATCGTAATCGGAAACCCAGAGGAGCGCGCTGGTAACTGGAAAGAAGTATTTGGAAATGAACAACCAATTCATATTGAAGTAGGTACAGGTCGTGGCCGCTTTATGTATGATATGGCAAAAGCGAATCCACATATTAATTATATTGGAATTGAAAAATTCACAAGTGTTGTTGTAGATGCACTTGATAAATTAATTGAAGAAGAAGTGCCGAACTTAAAGTTAATTAATAAAGATGCTGAAGATTTAACAGTTTTCTTTGCAAAAGGTGAGATTGATCGCGTTTATTTAAACTTCTCAGATCCATGGCCAAAGAAGCGTCATACGAAGCGTCGTTTAACGTATAAAACGTTTTTACGTAATTATGAAGAAGTGTTAGTAGAAGGCGGAGAAATTCATTTTAAAACAGATAACCAAGGTTTATTTGAATATTCTCTTATGAGTATGGCTGAGTATGGTATGTTACTAACGTACTTAAGCTTAGATCTTCATAACAGCGACTTTGAAGGTAACATCATGACTGAATACGAAGAGAAATTCTCTAGTAAGGGTCATCGTATTTACCGAGTTGAAGCAAAATATCGTACAGAGCCTATGCAGTAATGCATAGGTTTTTTTATGCCTAAAATAATCAGAATTTTATGTTAAGATTAATTAAAAGGGGGATGTGTAATGGAACAGTTACAAATTGGAGATATAAAAGTAACGTGGTTAAAAGGCGGGAATACACATTTAGATGGAGGGGCAATGTTTGGTGTTGTGCCGAAAGTACTTTGGTCACGTAAATATACACATAATGACACAAATCATATTTACTTACGAACAGATCCGTTACTATTACAAACGAAAGATGGAAATATGCTCATTGATTCAGGAATAGGAAACGGTAAGTTGAATGAGAAGATGAAACGAAATCAAGGTGTAACAGAAGAATCATCGGTTTATGAATCGTTAGAAAAACAGGGATTAAAGCTTGAAGATATTCAATATGTTTTAATGACACACCTTCATTTTGATCATGCATCTGGTCTAACAAAATGGGAAGATGATCACCTTGTACCGGCATTTCCAAATGCGAAAGTTTACGTAAGTGAAACAGAGTGGAATGAAATGAGGAATCCAAACATTAGATCACGTAATACATATTGGAAGGAAAATTGGGAGCCAATTGTAGATCAAGTTGTTACGTTCCAGCAAGAAATAGAAATTACAGATGAAATCAAGATGACGCATACCGGTGGTCATAGCGATGGACATGCAGTTATCGCTTTGGAGAGTCAAGGAGAAACGATGCTACATTTAGCAGACCTATTGCCGACACACGCGCATCAAAATGTATTATGGGTAATGGCATACGATGATTATCCGATGACTTCGATTGAAAATAAGCAAAAGTGGATGAAGTATGGTGCTGAAAAAGAGGCGTGGTTTACGTTTTATCATGACGCATATTATCGTGCTGTGAAGTGGAATGAGGAAGGACATATTGTAGAAAAAATAGAACGGAAAACGAGTATAGAAGCTTAAAAAGAGGAGATTGTTCCATCATATTTGTTGGAGCAGCTTCTTTTTTATTATCGGATTTTGTCGGTAAGTCGATATATTCGGAAAATCGCTGATATAATTTTAATCAATACCCACAATTTCAAAAAAATAAGAGGTTCACCTAATGGGAACCCTCCTTTTTATGCTGCTATAACTTCTAAAACAGTACCTGTTTTAGCATCAACTAAAAATTCAAATCGTTCTTGTATATCATCTAACATTGTTGTAAGACCGCCGCGATAAACTTCATATGCGACATCATATTTTTCAAATGTCTCTGGAACCATATGTACCCAAGAGCCAGTAATTTCACCTTTATGACTTAATGCTTGTTTCACCATTTTCAATGCTTTTTCTGAAGAAATATGGGATTGTTCTTGTACTTTGTTTGCAACGAGATAACCAGCTGCGAACCCAACGCCAAGACCTGCTACTAAACCTTTCCAACTCATATATTCACCTCAATTCTATAAAATAAAAATAGTGTACCAATAATAATTATAAAGCAAATACAGTTAAAAAAGAAGAAACTAGAAACATTTCGAAAATTTCGTTACAATAAAAGAGGTATTCTACTAAGGTTTGAAAGAAGGGGACTTCGTGAATAAAGAGACATTACAATTATTTCGTACGTTAACAGAATTACAGGGGGCATCAGGTTTTGAACATGATGTACGCCGTTTTATGAAACAAGAATTAAGCAAATATGCGGATGAAATTGTACAAGACGGTTTAGGTAGCGTATTTGGTCTGAAAAAAGGGGACGAAACTGGCCCGCGTGTTCTTGTAGCAGGTCATATGGATGAAGTAGGTTTCATGGTTACACAAATTACGAAAAATGGAATGCTTCGTTTTCAAACGTTAGGCGGCTGGTGGAGCCAAGTTTTATTAGCACAGCGTGTACAAGTTATGACGAAGAATGGTCCTGTTATTGGGGTTGTTGGTTCTATTCCTCCTCATTTATTAAGTGACGCGCAACGTGCAAAACCGATGGATATAAAAAATATGTTAATTGATATAGGTGCAGATAGTTATGAAGATGCGATTGAAATTGGTGTAAAACCAGGACAACAAATCGTGCCGATTTGCCCATTCACACCGATGGCAAATGAGAAGAAAATTATGGCGAAAGCTTGGGACAACCGTTACGGATGTGGTCTTGCAATCGAATTGTTAAAAGAATTAAAAGATGAAACATTACCAAATACATTATATTCTGGTGCTACTGTACAAGAAGAAGTAGGCCTTCGCGGAGCGCAAACAGCTGCAAATATGATTCAACCAGACATTTTTTATGCGCTTGATGCAAGTCCAGCAAACGATGCATCTGGTGACAAAACGCAGTTCGGTCAATTAGGAAAAGGTGCTCTTCTTCGTATTTACGATCGCACGATGGTAACACATAGAGGAATGCGCGAATTCATTTTAGATACAGCAGAAACAAACAATATTCCGTACCAATACTTTATTTCACAAGGTGGTACAGATGCGGGCCGTGTACATACAAGTAACTCTGGTATCCCATCAGCAGTAATTGGTGTTTGTGCACGCTACATTCATACGCATGCTTCAATTTTACATGTTGATGATTATGCAGCGGCGAAAGAATTAATTACGAAGCTTGTAAGAACAACAGATAAAACGACGTTAGAGACAATTAAGAATAACGCGTAGAAGAAAGGGCTAAAAGCTCTTTCTTTTTTTAGGTAGGAGAGATGACCCAGCGGTGTGTGGTGGCGGTCAGTGCCTAATGGATGCTCGAATGATGTGTGAAGACCGCGCGTAGGAAGAAAGAAGAAGCCTGTTTTTGTGTCTAGGACCAGTAATATTGTGGAAAGCCACCTTCTTTTATAGGTAGAAGGGATTCCCTGGTGGTATGTGATAGTGGTTGGTACTTAATTCGTGCCGAAGCGGATATTAGAATAGAATGATGAATTTTTTTAGAGGTGAACGAAATGAAAGTAGTAGTTGGATCGAAGAATAAAACGAAGGTTCGGGCTGTGGAGAAGGTTTGGAAAGAGGCTACAATTACATCTCTCTCTGTTCCTTCAGGAGTAGCAAATCAGCCGTTTTCAGATGAAGAGACGATGCAAGGAGCGATTAATAGAGCGAAGCGAGCGCTAGAGGAAGGAGAAGCTCCAATTGGTATTGGGCTAGAAGGCGGTGTGATGAAAACGGAGCACGGTTTATTTATGTGTAACTGGGGCGCGCTAGCAACAAGTGATGGGAAAGTATTCGTGGCTGGAGGAGCGCGTATTACGTTACCAGACGATTTTTTAGCACCTCTTGAAGATGGCAAGGAGTTAAGTGAAGTGATGGAAGAGTTTGTACATAGAAAAGATATTCGTAGTCACGAAGGAGCGATTGGTATTTTTACAGATGATTATGTCGACCGCACGGAATTATTTGTACACGTTGTTAAGTTACTTGTTGGGCAATATAAGTATGACAAAAAGCAAGCATAAACCTTGCACCATGCGCGATGTATGGTAGTATAAAAGAAAGATTATAACATGAAAAATGCACTCGTTAGAGGAGGAAATCTAGATGAAGTCATTAGAAAGCATGGAGCAATTCCAACAATTAAAAAATGAAGAGAATGTAGTCTTTATGTTCTCAGCAGAATGGTGCCCAGACTGCCGTTTTGTAGACCCATTTATGCCAGAAGTAGAAGAGAAATATAGTGATTTCTCATTTTACTATGTAGATCGTGATGAGTTTATTGATCTATGTGTAAAATTAGACGTATTTGGCATTCCGAGCTTTGTAGCGTACAATAAAGGTGAAGAAACTGGTCGCTATGTAAACAAAGATCGTAAAACACAAGAACAAATCGAAGAGTTCATTGAAGGTTTAAAATAAGGCAATTTGCCAATTGAATTGTAAAACAACCTCTACCTTCGCGGGGGAGGTTATTTTTTTGGAAGGGAGGAAAAAGAGATGAAGATGACAAGTAAAAAGATGAAAGACGAGTTAATGAAGAAATTATCTCGTCCAGAGTGGGACTTTCAGTATGATAGCGAGAAAGAGGTTCTACGTATAGAACAGAAAGACTCGAAAAAAGGTATTAACGTATCACTTCCAGGAGTTGTAGCAAAATGGGAAGTGAACAAAGAAAAGGCAATTGAAGAAGTTGCTTATTACGTACAAGAAGCGCTAATTGCGATGCATAAAGAAGAAAATAGCGGAGCAAAAATTTTACCTGTTATTCGTTCTACTTCTTTCCCGAAACAAGCAGAAGAAGGAAATCCGTTTATTATGACGGATCATACGGCGGAAACACGTATTTACTATGCGTTAGATTCGAATAAAACGTATCGACTAATTGATGAACGTCTGTTACAAAAATTAGAACTTACAGAACAGCAAGTGCGTGAAATGGCATTATTCAACGCACGCTCATTAGGTTATGAATTTAAACAAGACACAGTAGCGGGTAATACATTCTACTTTTTAAACACAAATGATGGGTATGACGCGACTCGTATTTTAAACGAATCGTTACTACAATCGATGCGTGAAAAGATTTCTGGTGACATGGTTGTTGCTGTTCCTCACCAAGATGTATTAATTATTGCTGATATCGTCAACGAAATCGGTTATGATATTATTGCACAAATGACAATGAAATTTTTTGCCGAAGGGCATGTTCCGATTACATCACTTTCATTCGTATATGAAGATGGAGAATTTGAACCAATCTTTATTTTAGCGAAAAATCGGAAGAAGACAGATGGAAAAGAGAAAGGATGAACGAAGTGAACGTTTTTTACAACCTTGAAGGAATTGGTGACACTTTAATTGTTGCCTTACAAGATATTACTTTAGAGAACCGTACTTTTGATCGCAAAGGAGATGTTGCACGCGTATACGATCGTGAAAGCAATATAACAGCAGGATTCAACATCTTTAATGCATCTTCTTACTTAGAAGTAAAAGAAACAGGAAACCTTACATTAACGAAAGAGCTTGTAGAGAAAATCAACGAAGTTTTAGCGAAGAATGGCTTTGAAGAAACAGTAGAAGCAGATCTTTCTCCGAAATTTGTTGTAGGCTATGTAGCTGAAAAAGAGAAACATCCAAATGCTGATAAGCTAAACATCTGTAAAGTAGAAATCGGTACAGAAACATTACAAATCGTATGTGGTGCACCAAACGTTGATGCAGGACAAAAAGTTGTCGTTGCGAAAATCGGCGCTGTAATGCCAAGCGGTATGTTAATTAAACCGGCTGAACTTCGCGGTGTTCCTTCTTCTGGAATGATCTGCTCTGCACGTGAATTAGAGCTTCCAGACGCTCCACAAGAAAAAGGTATTCTTGTATTAGAAGATAGCTTTGAAGTTGGACAAGAGTTTAAATTTTAATTGATATAAGAAAAGAGAGGTTGTCCTTTTGGACAGCCTCTCTTTTCTTTTTGTCATTCTTTGTCGGTAAGTCGAAATTTCTTGTTGAATCGTTGATATATTGAGAGTTGTGATAGATATACTCAAAAAATCGTAAATATGATAAGAATGTCACCTTTTTTCTTAAAATCTATATTGTATTTTATAAACAAACTAGTTAAAATTTAGAAAAATAGAAGGGGATAGACGTATGAAACAACAACCAAAAATCGCAGAACTTCTAAAACTAATTGAAACTTCAAAACAGCAAGATGTTGAGCTAGGTACTTATGAAATATATGTGTTTAGTGAAAGTGAATTAGAAAAAGGACAAATCGGTTACCGATATGATAAACATAAAAATTCATTAATAAGTGAAGAAAACGGAAAGTGGCAAGAAGGATGGATTGCAATTGGATATGAAACGGATATGGGTGATCCAGTTTTCGTAAATATAGATGATAACGCTTATCCGGTTTATACTGCAGAGCGTGGTACAGAAACGTGGCATCCTGTTTATATTGGAAATATGGATGAGATTATAGGGCAATTATAAGAAAAACTTTGAATCCGGTGCAAAGTGATGGGAGAGAAGTATGAAGTATATAAAAATAATGAGCATGATTGCATTCATTGGAATATATATGGCTGGTTGTTCACAAGAGCAGCCGAAAAAAGAAACTACATCTTCTATACAAGAGAAAAGAAAAGATACCAAAGAAGACGCACCGGTAGAAAAGCAGCAAGAACAAGAAAAGAACGAAGAATCGCAAGCAATTAAAACGAATGAGCAAGTGGAGCATAAGCAGGAGGAAATGCCGACTGAAGAAAAGATAGAGGAAACTACACCGGTGCTGCCAACTGAGCAACCAGTGCAAAATAATGAACAAAAAGTAGAGAGTAATGAAAAACAAGAGAAGTTTCTCGTCGTTATTGATCCAGGGCATCAACAAAAAGCGAATTCAAATTTAGAGCCGATTGGGCCAGGGGCAACAACACAAAAATATAAAGTCACAGATGGTACAACTGGTGTTGTGACGAAAAAAAGAGAGGCCGTACTTGTATTAGAAATGGCTTTCGTATTAAAAGAAAAGTTAGAAGCGAAGGGAATGCAAGTATTAATGACGAGAACGTCACAAGACGTTGATATAAGTAATAAAGAACGGGCGACATTCGCAAACAATCATAAGGCAAATTTATTTTTACGTCTTCATGCAGATGGTTCTGAAAATCCAAACCAAAGTGGATTTGCTGTATTGACGCCAGCAGAAGACAGTCCGCATACGAAAGAGATTTATGCGGAAAGCCTTCAAATCTCTCAAATGATTGTAAATAAAATGAGGGAGAACCAGCAAGTGAAAGTAAATGGAATTAAATTCAGGGATGATCTTTCTGGATTTAATTGGTCCAAAGTACCTGGTGTACTATTAGAACTTGGGTTTATGTCAAATCTTGAAGAAGATAAAAAATTATCTGACCCGCAGTATGTAAATTCTTTATTGCAAAGTGTAACGGATAGTATAGATGCATATCGGAAGCGTAAAGCTTAAGCGCAGTCTTACATGAAAGGCTGCGTTTTTCCATATGAAACACTCGTAAATTAGAATATTGTGGATAAATATGACATGCTTAATTTTACCTGCACTTTTTGCCGAATGCTGATACAATAAAGGATGTTACTATTTAGTAGAAAGAGTGGTAAGCATGTTAGATTGGATGAAAAAGTTGTTTAACAAAGAGGAAGAACAAACAGCGTTGAATAAAGAAGTACAAAAGCAAATTGAAAGTCAGCCGAAAATTCCTCGTGTAAACCACTACACTGAAGCAAGAGAAGCACAAATGGCAAGTAGGAATGCAGGTAAATGCCGTTTTCCTTTAGTACCGGATAATGGGTTCGATGAAGAGGATGAAAGAGAAGTAGATCACTTCGAAGAACAACCTGTTCAAGGAGTAACATATGAAGAACCGACTGCTCAAAGAGGAATACAGGTGGAAAGAAGCAGACGACCGTATGTGGAAAAGGTAGTTTCTACATATGAAGAACCGGAAGTACAATATGAACCGGTGCGAGAGGCTGTCGTTAAAAAGGCATCTGCACCTTCGCAAGAGAGTAACCGTAGACCATTTCGTCCAACAGAAATGATTTCGCCAATTTATGGATATAATCGTCCTTCAGTAGAGAAAAAGGTTGAAAAGCAGGAGGAAGTAAAAGAAAGAGAAGATCTTGAAATATCTGTAGAGGGCAAAGCAGTTGTTGATGCATGGTTAGAGAAAAAAGGATATACATTATCAGATTTCTCAGAAGGGCAAGCAACGTCTTCTTCGCCTAGTCATGAATCGGTTGGTCAACAGGATAAAAAGCAAGAAAAATCAGTTGTTGATCAATGGCTAGAGAAAAACGGTTATGAAATCGAACGCCAAGAGCCTTTAGTAGAAGAAAAAGAAGTGATTCAAGGAATGAGTACACCGCAGGAAGTTTCAGCGGATGAATTACTTCATAAAACAGTAGCTGAGCAGATGGAAAGTGCTAAGCTAGAAAAAGATGTAGTGGTGTTAAACGAAAACAATCTACAAGAAGAATTAGTGGCTTCTAAAGTAGAGCACGAGGATACAATATTATCAGAAGAAATTAAACGTAATACAGAAATAAAACAACCTACTATTGAAGTGGAAAAGCAAGCTCCAGAAGAATCAGTGATTGTCAAAGCAGAAGAAAAACTTGCAGAAACAATCATTGTGGAAATACCAGAAGAGCCAGAAGAAGTGGAAGTAATTACAGAAACAGAAGAGC
>NZ_JAKUFY010000051.1:0-37585 GCF_022663675.1 Bacillus cereus group sp. BfR-BA-01355 | reverse complement strand
ATCAACATTTTGGAGGAGCATCTTTTTATTTACTTTTAAACATTATAACGTTATATTTACTTCTCCCTTTTTTTGTGTTACGCTAAGCGTGTGAAAGAGATATAAAAAATGAAACTTAAATGTAAGCGTATTCTTATGGCTTCTTATAGAAAAGGGTGGAAATACAATGACAGAACGATTCGTACTACGTAATGTGAAACGTGTGAACGGGGAAGAGATTGACATTGTAATTGAAAATAACAAAATCGCACAGGTGACGAAAGCTGGTGCTGGCGAGGGTGGAAAGGTTCTTGATTACTCTGGTACTTACGTATCGAGTGGTTGGATTGATTTGCACGTTCATGCTTTTCCAGAGTTTGATCCGTATGGCGATGAGGTGGATGAAATTGGCGTTAAGCAAGGGGTAACGACAATTGTTGATGCGGGTAGTTGCGGTGCTGATCGCATTGCAGATTTAGTAAAAAGTAGAGAGCAGGCAAAGACAAATTTATTTGCCTTTTTAAATATTTCTCGCATCGGTTTGAAACGAATTGATGAATTATCCAATATGGAATGGATAGATAAAGAGAAAGCGATAGAAGCAGTAGAAAAGTATAAAGATGTAATCGTTGGGTTAAAGGCGAGAATGAGTAAAAGTGTCGTTTGTGATAGTGGAATTGAACCGCTGCATGTAGCGCGCGCTTTATCTCGAGAAACATCATTACCGATTATGGTACATATCGGTTCAGCGCCTCCTCGCATTGAGGAAGTTGTACCTCTTTTAGAAAAAGATGATGTCATTACACATTATTTAAACGGGAAAGAAAATAATTTATTTGATGAAGAAGGTAAACCACTACCTGTGTTACTAGATGCAGTGAATCGCGGTGTGCATTTAGATGTTGGTCACGGTAACGCTAGTTTTTCTTTTAAAGTAGCAGAAGCAGCGAAGCGTTACGGTATTGCCTTTCGTACAATTAGTACAGATATTTACCGGAAGAACCGTATACACGGTCCAGTTTACAGTATGGCTCACGTTCTTTCGAAATTCCTTTACTTAGGTTATCCGCTAGAAGAAGTGATTGATGCGGTTACGAAAAATGCAGCAGAATGGCTTAAGAAACCAGAGCTTGGCCGCATTCAAGAAGGAGATATTGCAAACTTAACTTTATTTACGGTGAAAGATGAGAAGGTTACGTTAATTGATTCAGAAGGGGATCAGCGCATTGCTGAAAGAAGAATTGATACAAAAGGGGTTGTAATTAATGGGTCATTCATTGAATGCTAAGTACGGATTAAAAAGAGTGATTAATGCGAGCGGTAGAATGAGTATTTTAGGTGTATCCGCTCCGGCAAATACAGTGATGGATGCGATGAAACATGGTGGACAAAATTATGTAGAAATTGCTGATTTAGTAGATAAAGCAGGAGACCATATTGCGAGAATTCTAGATTCAGAGGCAGCAGTTGTTGTAAATTCAGCATCAAGCGGAATTGCGCTTTCTATCGCTGGTATCGTTACGGAAGGAAATCGCCGTAAAAGTGAAAGACTTCATCAAGAAGTAATCGCGAAAAACGAAGTGATTATGTTAAAAGGTCATAACGTTCAATACGGTGCACCTGTTGAAACGATGATTTACTTAGGCGGCGGTAAACTCGTTGAAGTTGGCTATGCAAATGAAGGGAAAGCAGAGCATATTGAAGATGCAATTGGTGAAAATACAGCAGCGATTCTGTATGTGAAATCACATCATGCAGTGCAAAAAAATATGATTTCTGTTGAAGAAGCATGGGAAGTTGCGCAGCGAAATAACGTACCGCTTATCGTGGATGCAGCAGCTGAAGGAGATATTCAAAAATATGTGAAGTATTCAGATCTTGCCATTTATAGCGGTTCAAAGGCGATTGAAGGGCCTACTTCTGGTATTGTTGGCGGGAAACGAAAATACATCGAGTGGCTGAAAGTACAATTACATTGCATCGGAAGAAGTATGAAAGTTGGGAAAGAGACGACTTTCGGTTTACTTCAAGCGCTTGATGAGTACGGAGTAAAAGAAGATAAGAGCGAGCAAGAAAAAGAGCTATTACAAGTACTTATGCCGCTAAAAGAATTAAATGGTGTAAATGTAACGATCGTTCAAGATGAAGCAGGAAGAGCAATCTTTAGAGCTCGTATTCATATTAACGAGAAAGAGTTAAACAAATCAGCAAAAGAAGTTGTGACTGCATTACGCGAAGGGGAAATCGCCATTTATACACGTGATTACGGAGTAAGACAAGGATTCTTTGATATTGATCCACGTCCACTTCAAGGTGATGACATACATGTGATTGAAGAAAAATTGAGAGAAATCGTAGGGGGAAACTAAAATGACAAACATTCAAAAACGTTTTTATAAAGGCCACGTAGCATTAAATGTATTAGCAAACAATATAGAAAATGCAAAAGATATTTTTGAAGCAGCAGAAGGTTATGTAGTAGTGGGAGTGTTATCAAAAGACTACCCAACAGTAGAAGAAGCTGTTACAGCTATGAAAGCATACGGAAAAGAAATTGATGACGCTGTATCAATCGGACTAGGCGCAGGAGATAATCGCCAAGCAGCAGTTGTAGCTGAAATTGCGAAGCATTATCCTGGTAGCCATATTAACCAAGTGTTCCCTTCAGTTGGAGCAACGCGAGCAAATCTCGGCGAAAAGGATAGCTGGATTAATAGTTTAGTATCACCAACAGGAAAAGTAGGTTACGTAAATATTTCTACTGGCCCAATTAGTGCGGCTGGAGAAGAAAAAGCAATCGTTCCAATTAAAACAGCGATCGCACTTGTACGTGATATGGGCGGAAATTCATTGAAATACTTCCCGATGAAAGGGCTAGCTCACGAAGAAGAATATCGCGCAGTTGCGAAAGCTTGTGCAGAAGAAGGATTCGCATTAGAGCCAACAGGTGGAATTGATAAAGAAAACTTTGAAACAATTGTACGTATTGCGCTTGAGGCAAATGTAGAGCAAGTTATCCCGCACGTATACTCTTCTATTATTGATAAAGAAACTGGTAATACGAAAGTAGAAGATGTTCGTGAATTATTAGCAGTCGTGAAAAAGCTAGTTGATCAATATGCGTAAGAAAATTGCAGCGTTCGGTGAAGTAATGATGCGCCTGCAAGTACCTGGATATGAATTGTTGTCGCAAGCTAACACGTTAAATTACTCATTTTCAGGTACAGGTGTGAACGTTGTAGCGGCACTTTCTCACTTAGGGCATGAAGGGCTTCTTATTTCAACTTTACCGGAAAATTCGGTTGGAGATGCAGCTGTATCTTACATTCAAAAGTTAGGGATTCAAACTTCTCTTGTTTCAAGAGGTGGTAAATATGTAGGTATGTATTTTTTAGAAAATGGATTCGGTGCACGTGCAAGCCGCGTTACATATTCGAATCGATTAGAAAGTAGCTTCAATACGGCATGTGAAGAAATGTATCAATTTGAAGAAATCGCAAAGGAAATTGATATCGTTCATTTTTGCGGTATTACACTTGCGATGAATGATACTGTGCATCATCATATGAAATCTTTAGCGAGAGCAGTTAAAGAAAACGGAGGAACCGTCGTTTTTGATTGTAATTATCGTCCCTCACTTTGGGGAGAAGACGGATATGAACAGGCAAAACCGCATTATGAAGAAATGCTAGGGCTTGCTAATATCGTTATGATGAATGAAAAAGATGCGATGTTCGTTCTTGGGATGAAAACAGAAGAGACGGAGCGTGAGGCGCAGCTGCTGGATCTCATTCCAAAGGTAGCTGAAACGTATCATATTGCTACAATCGCTGGTACTCATCGCTCTATTAACAGTGATAATACACATTCGCTTCGCGGATTTATATGTAAAGATGGATCGTTCACTTTTGCAAAAACACTTACGTTTTCTGTATATGATAGAATAGGTGCTGGAGATGCTTATACGAGCGGAATTATTCATGGCGAGATAAAAGAGTTCGCACCAGAGAAAGCTGTTTCATTTGCGTCAGCAGCTGGAATGCTAGCACATACAATCGTCGGTGATACGCCAATGTCATCAGAGAAAGATATACTTCGGGCAATGACGGCATCAGTAGGTGATGTAGAAAGGTAGTGGGTGTAACAGTGAACGTAACGAGGAAAAAAGGACCATTATATTTACAAATAAAAAATATTATTCGTGATCGCATATTACATGGTGTATATGCGATTCATACGAATATTCCTTCAGAACCGCAATTAGAGGAAGAGTTCAAAGTTAGCAAGATTACAGTACGAAATGCCATTAAAGAACTCGCTCAAGAAGGATACTTGGAAAAAAAAAGCGGTAAAGGAACGAAAGTAATTCGTAATACTTCGGCGACAAAGTTGTCAAAGGGTAAGAAATTTACAGAAGTGTTAGTGGAAGAAGGATATAAAGTACAGAAGAAATTGCTAAAAGCAGAAGTCGTACATAATGAGGAAGGAACAGTGCCATTTCGATTATTCGGGAAAGAGAGTTTCCGTATCGAACGTTTATATACGTTAAATGATACACCGTACATTCATTATACGCACTATTTCTCAGCAGGAATGGCAAGTACAGATTTATCGGACTTTGATTTACAATCGCTTTATGATTTAGTTGAAGACCGAGGCATACATTTAGAAAACTTCAGAGATGAATTCGCGGTTGGACTTGCGCCTAATTTCGTTGCAGAAGCGCTAGGTGAAAAAGAGGGAACAGCGTTATTAAAACGTATGCGCTATTCTTATGATGAAGTTGGCGAAGTAATTGAATATAGCGAAGGCTACTACAATACAGAAATGCAGCATTATGTAGTGAATTATGACGTATAAAAAGAGGGGATGTTCCCTCTTTTTTTATAAAGTAAAACTTTAATTAGTGGAGGAGGGCATCACCCACTAATTATTAGCCCACACCAATCGGGATAAAAGTAAGGAGAATGAGAGATGGATATATACTTATTAATCGTCACGTTACTTGCGATCACAATTGTTATTTTAGGGGTATCATGGTGGAAATGGCATGCATTTATTAGTTTAACAGTTGCGAGTTTGTTTTTAGCTATTATGTCTGGACTGAACTTAACGAAAATAGTGGCTGCCTATGAAACTGGTGTTGGTAGTGTACTAGGACATTTAGTTGGTATTTTGGCACTTGGAACTATATTAGGGAAAATGATGTCTGATTCAGGGGCAGGCATGCAAGTTGCAGATTTCTTTATTCGATTTTTCGGCGTAAAAAAATTACCTTGGGCTATGTTATTTGCAGGGTTTGTTATAGGGATTCCTGTCTTTTTTGAAGTAGGGATCGTCATTTTATTACCACTTGTTATTTCCATTCGAAAAACGACGAAGCAAAATATATTATTAATTGCGTTACCTGTTATTGCGGGATTATCTATCGTACATGGGCTAGTACCACCACATCCAGGTGCCATGACAGCAATCGGTATTTATAACGCGAACTTAGGAAAGGTACTTTTATATTCATTACTTATCGCGTTACCAACGGCTATTATAGCAGGGCCAATATTTGCAAAGTGGGTACATAAGAGGGTTATACCGGAAAATGAACCGGAGCTTGTTCGAGTTACGACAGTATCAACTGATTTGCCAAGTCGTAAAGTATCATTCTTTATTATTTTATTACCAGTTGTATTGATGATTTTATCAGTAGTTGCACCATATATTTCATTACCGGAAAAGTTAACTGAATTTTTTGTTTTTATAGGGAGTCCAGTAATCGCTTTACTTATTTCATGTTTCGCAGCATTTTATTTACTTGGAATAAGACAAGGAATTAATAAAAAGATAATTAAAAAATTAACGGATGAAAGTTTATTACCGGTCGGCTCCATTATCTTAATTATTGGTGCAGGCGGTGGATTTAAACAAATATTAATTGAAAGCGGCGTTGGAACGGCTATTGCACAAATGGCAGAACATATTTCGTTATCACCAATTGTATTAGCTTTCATGGTAGCTGGATTAATTCGAATTGCAACAGGTTCAGCGACAGTCGCACTAACGACAGCAGCAGGAATTGTTTCACCGGTTATTCAGCACATGTCTGGTGTGAATTTAGAGCTTCTCGTTATTGCAACCGGTGCAGGTTCATTAATGTTTTCTCACGTAAATGATGCAGGCTTCTGGCTTGTAAAAGAGTATTTAGGATTAACGGTGAAGGAAACATTTAAAACGTGGACGGTGCTGGAAACATTGTTGTCATTTATTGCATTCGGTTTTGCCCTTTTGTTGAATATGTTTCTTTAAAAGATACCTGAATAGGTATCTTTTTTTTGATTAAGCCCAATTGCTAAAACAAGCCCGTTTTTAGGTAAGCCAAGCTTCCTATTCGCCCTGAAAACATAATATAAATGGAATCCCCTCATTTAGAACAAGAGGAACTTGTTATGAATGATACTAAAGGAGGAATAGGGTAATGAGCGAAAAGTGTGAACACAGACATGATGATTGTAACCGCAGAAATGGTTGCGGAGGCGGTTTTGCGCTTCTAATCGTATTGTTTATTTTATTAATTATCATCGGTGCTAGCTGCTTCGGCGGAGGCGGCTCTTGTGGATACGGTGGTTACGGCGGTTATGCTGGCGGCTATGGTGGATATTGCTGCTAATTAAAAACTATTGAAAATGGCCTTGTGCAATACGCACAAGGCCATTTTATTCATATTTTTATATGCTGTGATAATTTATTAATGTACAGAGAACGGATTAAGAAGAAGAAAATGATCTCGATAATCCCGAAAAAGGTGAGTACGATACATGTCTCTTTTAGTAAGGAGAAAGAAAACATGCTTTGTAAAAACTTAACCGCAAATAACGTGTGAACACCAGCAACGATGTAAGGAACAAAAAATAAAATTCCTAATTGAATGGTTGCAGAGCGAAACATTTCTAATTCAGTTAAGCCAAGTTTTGTAATCGTAATATACTTTTGTCTTTCAGTTGTTAAGTCATTATACATACGGAAATATAAGACACTAGCCGCACCGATAAAGAAGATAAAACCAAGAAATGCCCAAATAAAGAATTGAGCAACTGCATTTCCTTTACCGTAAATGAGTTCATCCGTAGCCGTATGTATGAAGAAAGGAACTTGAGCGTTCTCTTCTGTATGCTTTTTGTAGAACTCACGTGCATCACCACTAATAACACGTAACATATTTTTGGTTGGAACTATTGCATTTTCCCAGTTTTCTACGAAGTAGTTATAGATTACGGTTGTCTCAATATGAGGAATCATATTATCAAATACATAATCTTGTACGACAGCTAAATGTGGGAATGCAAAGGATGGTTCGATTCCCTTATTAATAAACCCTTTAATATGAAATTCTTTTTTATTAGACCCGAGTGTAATCGTATTTTGCTTTGCAAATGGATTAGATACGAGATCGAGAAGTTCTGGTGAGTGCCGAGAAATAATATAAACTTCTGTAGAATCGATTGTTATTTCCGGTCTTTTCAATTGTTTAGCAATTGCGTTATAATCACTCATCTTCATAAGCATAATATCTTCTTTGGAAGCTGTATCTTTTAATACTGTAAACTTATATTTTTTGTACTGAAAATTACTAGTTGTAAGCTCCGTTTCAATTGTAGAAATATGCTTTTGTTCAAGGGAATTGTCACCTTCTGATGTATAAGTGAAGGGGACGGGATATCGCTCTAGTACTGATGCCTTCGTATTGTTATTAGCGGCGAATAACCCAATAATAATTGTAAATGCAAGTGCAGATAGCATAGAAACGATAAAGAGTACGTTAATATTACTACGGGTACGAGCAACTAAGTCCGAAATCCATAACATATTTATTTGTTTCAAATAAAACTTTCTACGCTTCTTTAAAATATAGATAAAAAGAAGAAATGTTTGTGAAAAGAATAAATATGTCCCGACTACTACGAGCGGTAAAATAGATAACATAATAAAAAAGACAGATCTATTTTGCACATTTTTTTCCGTTACGTAGCCTCGCGGATAACCAGCGATATAATAGCATAGCCCTAAACAAATTAAAGCAAATAAAGAGATGAGTATAGATGGTCTTTTTTCAGCTGGTATTTTCTTGTTCCCTTTAATAAGGTGGGCTGTTTTTCGAGTACGAATAAACATTGGTGTAAACGTAGAAACGATTAAAAATAAAATGATAAACGTTACGGTTGTCACGATAATCGCTTCTGTTGGCCAATATAAATAGAGACCTTTAGCACTTGTTAATTTCGAAGTGACTAATAAGAAAAAGTTAGAAAATACAAGGCCACCTTGAATGCCGATAAAGATAGACAATATCCCGATTATCATATTTTCAGTAAATAACAGTCTTTTTAATTGTCGCTGTGAGATACCGAGAATTGTGAGTATCCCGAATTGCTGCTTCCGTACATTTAAAAATGTTCCAATTGAATATAAGAGAAAGAAGAACGAGAACATAACAATCACAAGCTGTGCTGTACTAGCTAAGTTCATTAGAGGATCACGTTCTTGAAAGTTTTGTACACTCTGTAACCGCGGGTGATACGCGTATACAGTAAATGAAAAGAAAACCATGATAGAAAAGGCACTACTGACAAAGTAGGCGAAATATGCTTTCGAATTACGCGAGACATTTTTAAATGCGAATTGCCAAAATGTCATCCACGTCTTCCTCCTAATAACGCTAGAACATCTAATATTTCTTGATAAAATTTCTCGCGATATAATCCGCGGTGTAGTTCGTTGTAAAGCTCGCCATCTTTAATGAAAATGACGCGGTTACAATAACTTGCTGCAAACGGATCGTGCGTAACCATTAAAATCGTTGCATCTTCTTCTTTATTTAATTTCGTAAATAGCTCCATTACGTCAATTGCTGCTTTTGAATCTAAGTTCCCTGTTGGTTCATCAGCAAGTAGAAGTGAGGGATGATGGATAACAGCACGTGCTACTGCGGTACGCTGTGCTTGTCCTCCAGAAACTTCAAAAATACGTTTGTCCAAAATATGATCAATTCCAAGCTTTTTTGAAATGTTATCAAGCTTTTCATCCATTTCTTTTAATGGAACATTATCTAATGTTAAAGGTAGTACGATATTTTCACCGATTGTTAGTGTATCTAGTAGATTAAAATTTTGGAAAACAAATCCTAACTCTTGGCGGCGGAAAATGGCTAACTTCTCTCTACGAAATGTGTGCGGTTTTTTTCCATTAATAACGACATCACCAGAAGTAGGGGAATCAATTGTAGAAATAACGTTTAAAAACGTAGATTTACCGCTACCAGATGGCCCCATGATAGCAACAAATTCACCTTTATCTACGTGTAAATTTATATTTTTTAAAGCGGTATGAGGTACTTTTCCCTCATACACTTTTGAGACGTTTTTTATGTGTAATACTTCTTCCATAATAATCACCTTTCTATTCTCTAAAACTTAATGTGTTGTGATAATTTTTGCATATAGAAGGAACGAATTAAAAGGAAAAATAGAATTTCAACCGTTCCAAAAATCATAAGTACGACTGTAATCTCAGCGAAAAACGAGAGATGTAATATTTCTTGTAGCATCTTTGTCGCAAACATCGTATGGATCGATGACATAATGTAAGGCACGAAGAAAAGAATCGCAAGCTGAATTGTCGCTGAACGTTTCATTTCAGTCTCAGTTAAGCCAATTTTCGTAATCGTTATATATTTTTCTTGTTCATTTGTTAAATCTGTATACATTCGGAAGTAAAGAACACTGCCAGCACCGATAAAGAAAATAACCCCTAGGAAAGTACCAATTAAGAAGAACGAAGCGACATTTAGTTTTGTTTTATATAGAGAATCGCTCGCTTCACTTGCATGGAACGGTGGATGCTCTGCTTGAATCGCTGCATTGTCGTTATCGATTTTTGTTATAAACGCTGAACCGATATTATGTGCTTTCTCCCAATCTGTAACCTTGAAGTTATATACACTCATTTGTTTGGAAACGGTGGATAAGGCTTCTACATTTTCATCAGATAGTATGAGTACTTGGTATATTAAGCTGTTTGGGAATGGGTTATAACTTTTATATTCTTTCACTTGTAGTTGTAAATTGTTTTGAGTAAGTGTAAGAGTATTTTTCTTGTCTTTATTGTGAAGTGTTCCAATAACTTGATCATCTAAGTCTTTCATAAGGATATAAGATTCATTCTTATTCACCGTGAGTTTTTCCCAATTTAACGCCTTAGCAAGTACATTATAGTCACTTTGTTTAATTGCGTAATAGAGCTGTGTGTTATCTTCAGCTGAAGATACTTCATATATATCTGTTTTAAATTTTGTATAAGTAAAGTGCTCTTCATTAAATTTCTGCTCTAACCAGTTTAAATGTTCATCAGCTAATGTATTTTCAGTATGTGATAAATAAGTAAACGGGAAAGGGTTTTGTCTAATCGCATCAAACTTTGTAAATTTCCCGAATCCATATAAGAATGTAATCATTGTAAAAGCGAGCGTCGATAGCATCGCCACAATAAAGAGCATATTAATATTCGTACGAATGCGTGATGCTAAATCAGAAATCCAAAGCATATTAATTCGTTTCATATAAAACGTTCTTCGCATTTTTAAAATACGAATAAGTAAAAAACTAATTTGTGAAAAGAAAAAGTATGTTCCAGCTGCAATAAGCGATGGGATGACAAATATACTAGAGATGGCATATAAAAGCCCAATGATGTCACCTAGCGACATAAAATACAGCGGATTTGCGGCTAACGCATATCCACATATTAAACACATCGCACCAAATAGAGAGATGAGAACGGATGCTTTTCTTTCTTTTTGTTTTGTTCCTTCTTTTAAAAGACGTACGGCTTTTCTCGTACGAATGAGCATGGGTGTAAAAGATGATACGAGAATGAAGAGCCCAAGAAAGATGATGATAGTTAAAACGATAGCACTTGTAGGCGGATATAAATATAAACCAGGTACGTGTGTAATTTTGGCGGTAACTAATAAAAAGAACTGTGAAAAGACGACTCCAAGTTGAATGCCAAAAAATATAGAAAGAGCACCAATTAACATATTTTCTATAAATATGAGTCGTTTTAATTGTTTTTGAGATATGCCAAGTACTGTTAAAATCCCGAACTGTTTTTTTCGTACTTTTAAAAACGTACCGATTGAATACAGTAAAAAGAAAAATGAAAAGAACACAATGACAACTTCTGAAATTGTCATTAATATGTTCAGAGAATAATTCACGTCTGTCATATGCAATTTAGGATGAAATAAATAAACTGCAAATGAGAAAAAGATTGCGATGGAGAACGCACTGCTTACAAAATAGGCGAAATAAGCTCTGGCGTTCCGCGTCACGTTTTTAAATGCAAACTGCCAAAATGTCATTCACCTAGCCTCCTAATGGGGTGAAGATGAGAAGAGCATAAGAAATACTCTTTTCATCAAGTTTGTTTTAAATATTTTGTCCACTCGTGTACTGTGATAATTTTTGCATATAAAGTGAACGAATAAATAAGAAAAATACGATTTCAACGAATCCAAAAATAATAAGAACGGCTGAAACTTCTTTGAACAGAGATAAACCAATTACATCTTGTAGCATTTTTGTTGCGAACATTGTATGAATGGATGCCATAATGTACGGAATGAAAAATAAAATACTAAGTTGAATGGTTGCAGATCGTTTCATCTCTGTATCTGTTACACCGATTTTAGAAATCGTTATATATTTCTCTTGTTCGTTCGTCAAATCCGTATACATTCTAAAGTAAAGAACGCTACCAGCTCCAATGAAGAAGATAACTCCTAAAAATGTCCCGATTAAGAAGAATGCGGCACTACCAGATGTTATTTTGTATAACGATCCTGCTGATTCAAAGGATCGAATAAGAGGTCCTTCATACTGGGATTTATTTCGATCTTTTTGCACCTTTTCTATAAAATTATCAGCAATTTCATATGTCTGTTCCCAGTTTTGAATTTTGTAATTGTATGCTGATATATGTTTTACGGTGTTAGGTAAGTTATTTACGATAATATCAGGCAACACTATCGTTTGATATGAAAAGTCAGATGGGATTGCGTTTACATGCTCATAGCCTTTCACTCGTAATTTCGTATTTGTACTAGAGAGTGTAATGTAATCTCTTTTGTAGCTTTGCTCAAATTCGTTGAATATGGTGATATAAGATGTCCCTGTTAGCACATATGCTTCGTTATCATCCATAAATAGTTGTTTCATTCGTAAAGAATCTGCAAGTTTGTTATAGTCACTTTGCTTAATTGCGTATACGTCATTATAAATGGCTATATCTTTATCTTCTTTTAGTGGTGTTTCATATATATCAGCTTCTATTTTTTGATAAGGGAAATGCTCTTTTTGTAATTGTTGCTCAAGCCAATTTAAATGCTCTGTAACAAAAGGGTTCGCATCATAAGAAAAATAAGAAATTGGAAAAGGAGAAGTTCTATTAACTTCTAGCTTAATAAATTTCCCGAATCCATATAGAAACGTAATCATTGTGAAAGCGATCGTAGATAGCATCGCTACAATAAAAAGCATATTAATATTCGTTCGAATACGGCTCGCTAAATCCGAAATCCAAAGCATATTAATCCGTTTCATATAAAACTTCCTTCTTTTCTTTAAAATATAAATCAGTAAGAAACTAATTTGTGAAAAGAAGAAATATGTTCCGATTGTAACAAGCATTGGGATAACGAAAATACTTGAAACCATATATATAACACCGATTTGCGGGCTTACTGATACGAAATATTTAGGATTTCCAGCTAACGCATAACCACCAAATAAACAAATCGCACCAAATAATGAAACAAGTATGGAGGGTTTTCTTTCTTTTTGTTTTCCACCATTTGTTTTTAAAAGGTGTACCGCTTTTTTTGTACGAATAAGCATTGGTGTGAATGCAGATACAATGATAAAAAGACTAAGGAAAACAATGGTTGTTAAAATAAACGCGTTAGTAGGACCGTATAAATATATTCCTGGAACATGCGTAAGTTTGGATGTTACTAATAAGAAAAATTGAGAAAAAACAACTCCAAACTGCATGCCGAAAAAGATAGATAAAATCCCGATTAACATATTCTCCATAAAAACAAGACGATGTAATTGTTTTCTCGATATTCCTAAAATGGTCAAAATACCAAATTGTTTTTTTCTAACTTTAAAAAAAGTACCAATAGAATATAGTAAAAAGAAGAAAGAGAAAAATACAATTACTACTTCTGAAAATATCATTAATCCTGAAATTTCAGAGGTCATGCTAAAATTTTGTAATTTCGGATGAAACAAATAAACAGCAAATGAAAAGAACACAGCAATGGAAAAGGAACTACTTACAAAGTAAGCAAAATAAGCTCTTGAATTACGCGTTACATTTTTAAATGCAAATTGCCAAAATGTCATAGATTATACCTCCGGCTAGAAGATATAGAAGTAGTTGTATTGCAAAAAATGTATGAGATTGAGTTCTCATACATTTTGCTTGCATATGTTACGATCATGCTTCGGTCACCTTCTCCGTATGTTCTGCTTGATTATTTGCAGCGTTGTGGAAGATGATTTTAATCGTCGTTCCTTTACCAACTTCAGAATCTAGTTTGACAGAGTGACCTAAATAATCACAAATTTTACTTACAATATAAAGTCCCATACCAGTAGATTCTCCGAATGCGCGACCGTTTTTCCCAGTGTAAAACGGTTCAAATACTCTTCGAATATCTTCTTGCGGAATACCAACACCTTCATCACGAACTTCTAAAATAATATCTTTTCCGTTTCGATAAGCAGATAAGAAAACTTTCTTTCCGCGTTCACCAGAGTAACGAACAGCATTTGTCATTAACTGATAGATGATAAATTTTAGCCATTTCGCATCAGAAGCAACTTTTAAATCAGAATGGACTTCTAAAACAGGGAAGACACCATTACGAATGAATAGTTCTTTTAATCCGTTAATATTTTTTGTTACCGTATCTTTTAATGAAATCGTCTCGACATGGAAATCTTCATGGAAGTTATTTAACCTAGCCATGTATAAAGCCATATCAAGCCCTTGGTTTAGACGCTCTAATTCTTTTTTAAACTTTGGAATTAAATGCTCGTCTTCCATTTCTAGCACCATAAGCTGCATAACAGAAACAGGTGTCTTCATTTGATGTACCCAATGGTTAATAAATAATTGATGTTCTTGTTGTTTTACTTCATACGATTGTAGTTCTTTTTGGAAGAGGCGGTACTGCGTACGCACGAGTTCATTGACACCGTGAGGCATCGGAGCAGTCGCTCTTTCAATAAACGCATCTTCCATTTTTTCTGGTTGCTCACTTAATCTATGGTACATTCTACGATTGCGAACGTAACGATAAGCGAGGAAACAAATAAATAAGTATAAACTTAAAACAACGAAGTAAAATTTATTGTTTTGAAATCCATCTACTGCATCATAAAGAACGAAGATGATACCGAAGTTTAATACGTACAGTAGGAAAAATGCAAAATGATCACGTAAAAATAGCTTCATGCTTATTCACTCCAAGTTGCGTTAAAGCGATATCCAAGTCCACGTACTGTTTCAATAGAGTTCTCAATACCAAGCTCATTAAACTTTTTACGAAGACGCGTAATGTTTACGTTCAATGTATTTTCCTCAACGAAACTTTCATCATCCCAAAGCGCAGCTAATAAATCTTCACGGCTCGCTGTACGAGGGAATTTTGATAATAACATTTCTGCTAAAATAGCTTCTTTCTTCGTTAAAAGAACTTGTTCAGATCCAAAATGAATTTCTGGACGTTCTGGAAATAGTTTTAACCCTTCTACTTCAACGATACGTTCAGAAATATTTGGTGCATAATCACCGTAAATACGGCGTAATTGTCCTTTGATTTTCGCCATTACAACGTCGTAGTGGAACGGCTTTGTAATGTAATCATCCGCACCGCTTTCAATCGCCATAATTTGTTCCATCTCACCAGCACGCGCTGAAATGAAAATAATTGGACAAGTAGATTCATGACGAATTTGACGGCACCAGTAGAAACCATCGAATTTCGGTAAGTTTACATCAAGTAAAACAAGATGTGGTTTCACAGCGTTAAACGATTCCATAATATCATCGAAATTCTCCGCTACAACAGCCTCATAACCGTACTTCTGAATGTGAGATTGCAGTAATGATGAAATATTTGGATCGTCTTCAACGATTAAAATTTTATACATATGTATATTCCTCCTCAAAAAAAACAATTGTAGCTATAGTGTATCATGTGTTTCAAGTCTTTTCATTATGTTGAAAGATAAGCTAGTAAACAGTATAGGTTAAAAGTTAGAAAAGTAAAAAGTATTATAGGAATAATTCAATATATTTTCCTTTTAAATATATGAATGAATAAAAAGTATTATATTTTTTATGAAATTTGGAACTTTATTTTGCTTACCGTCCAATATATAGTGAGAACATCGTTAAGGAGGGGGCACTACTTGGCAAGTAATGAAGATATACATATTTGGATAGAGCGTTTACTAAAAGGTGACGAGGAGGCTTTTGAATTTATATTTAACTTAACGAGTCAGAGAGTCTATGAAACCGTCTTTGCTATAGTTAAAAATCGGCATGATACAAATGAAATCGTAAATGAAATCTACTTTCAACTTTGGAAATCTATTTCAACATATGATCAATCTAGACCGTTTCTATTTTGGTTGAATGGAATTGTTTACAAACAGATTAGTCAATGGAGAAAACACATATGGAAGAGGCTGCGCTTATTTGAAAAACAACAACTAAGTGATGAGACAGTTGTAGAAGTTCCAGAAAAAGTATTATTAAGAAAAGAAACAGAAGAGCTGCTTTCCTTTTTAACCTGCGTAATCTTTAGATTTTATTCAATATAGAGTAATTGGCGTAGGGTACAAAATAAAAAGGGGCGTATAGATAATTGACAATTAACTAAAATCATTTTAACATTTAGATAAATATCTAAATGTCTAATTAATGAGGGGAAGAAAGACATTGAATCAAGCATTCAAAGCATTAGCAGATCCAACAAGGCGAAAAATTTTAGATTTATTAAAAGAAGGCGATCTAACCGCTGGTGAGATCGCTGAACATTTCAATATGACAAAACCAAGTATTTCACACCACTTAAACGCACTTAAAAATGCTGAACTTATTCAAGATGAAAAGAAAGGGCAATTCGTTGTGTACTCTTTAAACACAACGGTCTTTCAAGATTTGTTGACTTGGGTGTTTACATTTACGAATAAGGGGGAAGAGGGGAAATGAAAAAACATCTTTTTGCAATCTTATTAATCGTTATAACTTGTTTAGCTTGGGCGTTTGCTTGGCCGCATTTGCCGGATACAATTGCGACACATTGGAGCGGCGGTAAGGTAGATGGCTATTCGTCTAAATTTTACGGAATGGTTTCTATGGTCGGAATTATGATTGCATTATATATATTTCTAAATGTGATACCAAAGATTGATCCAAGGAAAGCAAATTACGAGAAATTTTCTAAAGCCTTTATGATGATGAATAATGGGGTACTATTGCTACTATTTGTAGGAAATATAGATATTATTACAAGTGGATTAGGATATAACTTATTCATTAATCGGGTGCCTGAATTATTAGTTGGTGTTTTATTTTTAGTAATGGGTAATTATTTACCACAGTGTAAGCCAAACTTTTTTGTCGGGATGCGTAATCCATGGACGTTAAGTAATGAAGAAGTATGGCGGAAAACACATCGGTTTAGCGGAAAAGTATTTGTGGCGTTAGGAGTTATTATGATTATAAGTGTTTTCGCTCCGGCTGATTGGAGAACTTATATAATGATTGGGATTATAGTAGTTGCTGTCATTATAACGAATTTATATTCTTACGTTTTGTATAAAAAAGAAATACAAATGTGAGTTATATTAGTCAAATTTTATATTTATAGTTTCTATGTGTTAAGGGATTTTAATACTCAGTGGGAATAATGAAAAGCTCACTGAGTAAATTTTTCGTTTTAAGGTCTGAAAATTCAATCGAAAAGGTGATTTGGGGGGGATTTACATGTTAGAAATTATAAATTTTAGCAAGACATATAAAGACGGTAAGAAAGCAGTTGATCATTTGAATATTACTGTTAAAGCAGGGGATATCTTTGGATTTATTGGACATAACGGTGCGGGGAAAAGTACAACAATTAAGTCGTTAGTAGGAGTTATAGATTTTGAAGAGGGTGAAATTTTTATTGATGGACATTCAGTAAAAAAGGATCCGATTGCATGTAAGAGAGTAATGGCGTATATTCCTGATAATCCAGATTTATATGAGCAATTAACAGGAATTCAATATTTGAACTTTGTTGCGGATGTGTTTAAAGTGCCTGCGAGGGATCGGGAAGAACAGATACAGAAGTATGGGGATGCTTTTGAGATTACACCGTACTTAGGGGACTTAATATCTTCTTATTCACACGGTATGAAACAAAAAGTAGCGATTATATCGGCGGTTTTACATAAACCGAAATTATTAGTTTTAGATGAACCTTTCGTTGGTCTTGATCCAAAGGCAGCCGTAGTATTGAAAGGTATTATGAAAGAGCTTTGTGAAAAAGGAAGTGCGATTTTCTTTTCTACGCACGTTTTAGATGTAGCTGAGAAGTTATGTAATAAAGTAGCGATGATTAATAGAGGGAAATTAGCACTTTCAGGAGAAGTAAATTCTTTAATTAAGGAAGGCTCATTGGAAGAGCTCTTTATGAAGGAGCTTGCTAATGAATACTAATAGTTTAGGTCTTTTGAAAATTCGGTTGATAACGCAGCTCGGTTTAAACACCTTTAAATACGAAAAAGATAAGAAAAAGAAGCAGAATAAGATTTTGCTGACAGCATCTATTGCTCTAGTTGGTGTCATGTTAATGTTATATTGCGGAGCTTCGGCATATGGGTTGGTAAAACTAGGAATGAGTGAAATTATTCCCGTCTATGCACTAGTTATTAGCAGTGTATTAACGTTGTTTTTCACTATATTTAAGGCAAATGGAGAAATTTTTGCTTTTAAGGATTACGACTTTTTAATGTCATTGCCGATTCGCGTAAGTACTGTTATTGCAAGTAGATTTTTGTATTTATACTTGCTGAATACAATCTTTTCAATCATAATCATGCTACCAATGGGAGTTGTGTATTGTATACATGAAAATCCATCAGTTTCTTTTTACTTTATGTGGTTCATCAGTATGTTTATCGCATCTTTAATCCCAACAACAATCGCAGCAATCTTTGGAGCTTCGATTACGGCAATCGCTTCTAAATTTAAAAATACGAATAAAATAACTACGATTTTAAGTTTTATAGTAATTATTACATTCGGTTCCTTTATGCTAAAAAACGGAAATGCTCAATATAGCCTTAATGATATGAACGGAATTGGTGCAATTGTTTCGGAGCAATTAACTAAAGTGTATCCATTAGCTAACATGTTTCAAAAAGCAATTGTTAATGCTGATATGGTAGCTTTCATCTTATTTGTGGGGATATCAGTGATTTGGTATTATCTTTTTGTAAAAATACTTTCGTTAAAATATAAGCAAATAAACACAGGGATCACCACTTATCATATGCTTTCAAATTATGAGATTAATAGCATGAAAAAAGAGAGTGTATTGGTCGCATTGTATAAAAAAGAGCTGACACGTTTCTTCTCTTCTACAGTGTATGTTATAAATAGTGGAATGGGAGTCGTGATGGCGCTAGCTTTCTCGCTAGCTATAGTTGTAGTAGGACCAAGCCAATTAATAGCGTATCCTGGAATTGAGCCCCTGTTGCAAAAGATTGCCCCATTTGCTATTGCAGCAGCGATTTCGATGACATGTACAACATGTGTGTCATTGTCTTTAGAAGGAAAAAATGTATGGATTATTAAATCATTGCCTATAGCGCCAAAGGTGATTTATGATAGTAAAATTCTTATGAATCTTTCATTGAGTATACCTGCATCACTTATTAGTGCTGTATTACTAATAATCGGGTTAAAGCTAGATGTTTGGAGTTCTCTTTTCATCGTCATAACACCGATAATATATTCATTATTTTCAGCAGTATGGGGGATTTTCATTAATAATCGATTTGGTTATTATGATTGGATATCAGAAACTCAAGTAGTAAAACAAAGTATAGGATCGTTTGTTGGTATGTTTGGCGGCTTAATTGTGGCGGTTATACCTGCCTTGTTAATTGGTACTGCTACTATCTCGAACTACAGAGTATTTACTTTTGCAGTTATTATAGTGCTTACGATTATTACTATTTTCTTGTATAAGAACGAGTCGAGAAGAAGTATAAAATAAAGGAGCTGCTTTTCCTTTAAAAAGGAAGAGTAGCTTCTTTATTTTGGAAAGGTTAGATTCTTATATTACTTTTTTAAAACAGGTACCCATATTTCACTTCTGAAATTCGGAGAGGATACGTCTTTACTTTCATTCCACAATATCTCTGGTCCTTCCGCTAGTTCATAGTTCGAAGAAGGGAACCATTCAGAATAAATACGTCCCCACACATTTTGTAATGCATCAGGAAATGGACCGACAGCTTCAAATATAGCCCATGTTGAAGCTGCGACTTCAAGTTGCGCGAATTGCTCTGGACAATCTTTCGTTGTGGCTACTCCAATATAGTGATCAAGTTCTCCTTTTTCCTCCATTCTCCCTTCAGAAAAATTAGTAGAGGCACTAATAATTCCAGTAGGTTCAATGTTTGAAAGGGACTTTAATGTTTGAATGGAGTCTGGGTTTAAACTTTTCCACATAGAAGCGATTTCTTCATTTACACCATTGAAAACGATTGATACTCGTTTTGTAATACCTATAATTCGAAATGGCTCTTTTTCTTCAATTCGATAATTCATTTCATTTCCTCCTTGAATGGATAACTGGAAGGTCATTGGTGAATAAGCCTTCAAAGAATGGCTACTATTTCGGGCCTCTGAAGGTGTTATACCGTGCAAGTTTTGAAATGCACGAGCGAATGAATCTGGTGAGTTGTAGCCATATTTTATAGCGACATCAATGACTTTTACATTGCTGTTTTTTAGTTCAAAGGCAGCGAGAGTAAGACGTCTACAGCGAATATAATCAGATAGTGATATGCCTGCTAAAAACGAAAACATTCTTTTAAAGTGATACTCAGAACAGAGAGCTAGCCTCGCAACTTCTTTAAAATCAATTTCATTCGTAAGGTTACCTTCAATATAGTGCATTGCAGTATTCATATTTTTAAGTGAATCCATATTATGACCTCCTCTGTACATAGAATAACAGGAACGAAATAACCCCATCCGACATTTCGTGCACAACTTTGTAGGTGCATTTTTTACCTTACAAAATTGTAATGTTCCTGTAAGGAGAATGAATGGATGGTATGATATCCCAATGTTATAGTAGCAAAGTACTTTAATTCATTATGTTAACTTTTTGATGTCTTTACTTATGTGCCTTACATAACTGTCATGTTTGTGTAAGAAACATCGATAGTGGCAAGAGTAGAGAGTGTATATAGTTGAAAATAGAGAATAGAAGAAATGAGGGATGTCGAGATGAAAACAGTGTTAGAAGCAAAAAATATCGAAAAAGTGTATGACACGGGTGGTAATAAATTTGCAGCGTTAAAAGGTATTAACTTACAAGTAAAAGAAGGTGAATTCGTTGGAATTATGGGACCTTCTGGTTCTGGTAAGACGACTTTACTAAATGTTCTTTCTACAATTGATAATGCGACGAACGGTGAAATTTTAATTGATGGAAAAGATATTGTGAAGATGAATGATGATAAGTTAGCGTTATTCCGCCGCGATCATTTAGGTTTCATTTTCCAAGATTATAATTTATTAGATACGTTAACAGTGAAAGAGAATATCGCTTTACCACTTGCGTTATCAAAGGTGAAAGCGAGTGAGATTGATCGCCGCGTTCTTGAAATCTCAAAGAAATTCGGTATTGATCATATTTTAAGTCAGTTCCCATATCAAGTGTCGGGTGGACAGAAGCAGCGCTGCGCAGCATCACGTGCAATTGTTACGAATCCAAGTATGATTTTCGGAGACGAGCCAACTGGAGCGCTTGATTCTAAATCTGCAACAGATTTACTTGAAAGTATGAAGTCATTAAATGAATATGATAACTCAACAATTTTAATGGTAACGCATGATGCATTTGCAGCAAGTTATTGTAAACGAGTTATTTTCATTAAAGATGGTGAACTATATAAAGAATTGCACCGCGGTGAATCAACGCGTAAACAGTTCTTCCAAAAAGTCGTTGACGTAATGTCTTCTATTTCTGGAGGTATGGCTGATGACCTTATCTAGCATTGCCCTCCGCAACATACAGCGGAACTTTAAAGACTACTTTGTATATTTCGCATCTATGATTTTTAGTATTGTTATTTATTTTACATTTAAAGCACTGCAATATAATTCACAAATGGAAAAAGCAGCAGAAGCTTCTAAAAAGATTAGTGGTGCATTTCAAGTTTCCAGTGTGATGCTTATCATTTTCGTAGCAGTGTTTATTATATATTCGAACGGATTCTTTACACGTAAACGTAAAAAAGAAGTTGGCTTATATTCGTTATTAGGTATCCGTAAAAGACAAATTGGTAAAATGCTCTTTTATGAAAATATGTTAATGGGATTAATGTCATTAGTAATTGGGATTGCGATCGGTAGTGTCCTTTCGAAATTATTCCTTGAGTTATTAGTAAATATGATGGGATTAAATTTAAACGTTCATTTTGAAGTACCAATGGCAGCAATTATTGATACAGCAATTATTTTCTTTGTGATTATTTTATATACATCACTCCAAGGATATCGTTTAATTTATCGCTTTAAGTTAATTGAACTTTTCCGCGCAGAACGTGAAGGAGAAGCAATGCCAAAAGGATCTGTCATTATGGCGTTAATTTCAGTTTTCTTAATCGGCTCAGGTTATTTCTTAGCGTTAATGTTTATGAAAGCAGTTATGTATGCAAACTTTATGGCAGTCGCACTTTATATATTACTTGCGACAGTATTAGGTACGTATTTACTATTTATGTTCTTTACAGTATTCGTATTGAAACGTGCAAGAAATAATAAATCATCGTTTTATAACGGTATGAATATGGTAACGACGTCACAGTTACTATATCGTATTAAAGGAAATGCAAAGTCACTTGCGACGATTTCTATTTTAAGTGCGGTAACATTAACAGCGGTTGGTACGTCAGTTACGATGTATTACAACACATTTACACAATCAAAAGCAGCTATGCCATACAGTTATTCTTACGAGAAAAAAGATGCAGAGCTTGATAAGAAAGTAAATGCGATTTTTGCAGAAGAGAAGAAAGATCATCCGATCAAAGATCAAGTTGAAATTGAGACAGTTCCTGTAAAAGGGAAGTTTGAAGGAGATAAAGTTGATTTCATTCTTAATATGAATTACACGATTTCAGAGAAATATCAATTTATGTCTCAATCTGAATTTAACAAGCTTGCTAAAAAAATTGATGCGGAAACAGTGAATGTAGCTACTGGCGAAGCATTTATATATGATAGTTCTTATATGGAAGGGTATGAGTTTAGCCCCGAATATAAAGGAAATAAAGCGGTATTCCAAATTGAAAATGAAACGAAGACGTTGAAAATCCAAGGTGCAAATAATAATGCAATTACAAACTTAGGTGAACTAGTTGTTGTCGTTTCAGATGAAATGTATGAACAAGCGAAACAAGCATTTGGAACACGTATTGTAAAAAATATTGATGTAAAAGATGAAAGAAACAGTAAAGTGTTAACGGAAAAATTAGCAAAAGTGATGCCAACTGGTGTATCAGAAATGGCACCACCATTTAGAGACTTCTATACTGGTTTCCATATGGGACTGGAAGCAACTGGACTAATGATGTTCATCGGACTATTCTTAGGTTTAGTCTTCCTATTAGCGACAGGCTCAATCATTTACTTTAAGCAGCTTACAGAAGCAAGTGCTGACCGTGATCGTTACATTGTCCTTCATAAAGTCGGGGTAACGAAACAAGAAATGAAAAAAGCTATTGCAAAACAAGTGAGCTTTATCTTTGCAATTCCACTAGTAATCGGAATTCTGCACAGCTTGTTTGCATTAAAAGGTTTAGGGAACATACTGCCATTTGAAATTATGATTCCGCTTTTAATTAGTATTGGAGTATATAGTGTTATTTATATTGGATATTACTTCATCACAGTTCGTTCTTATTATAAAATCGTGAGTGCGAAGTAATAAAGGGACAGCTATCGTAATAGGGATAGCTGTTTTTTTATTCTTCATAAAATCTTAAGAAACTTCCTCAATTTTTATTAAGAAACGATAGTTATACTTAGAAACAAGTTAAAAACTATTGAACGAATGGGGAGAAGGTTACATGCAACTCATAACATTCTTACATGAATTTATTAAACATCCGAAACATACTGGTGCAATTGCGCCAAGTTCAAAAATATTAGCAAAGAAGATGGTAGATGTAATTGATTTTAATAGAGCGAAATGCATTGTAGAGCTAGGGCCGGGTACAGGAGCTTTTACGAAAGAAATTATGAAGAGAAAGAAGAAGGAGACATTATTTCTTCTTATTGAAATTAATGAAGTATTTTTCAAAGAGTTAAAGAGAAAATTTAAAGATGAGCAGAATGTGATTGTTATACATGGCTCAGCGGAAAATATAAAGAAGTATAGGGAACAATTGAATATAGAATGTATTGATTACATCTTATCAGGATTGCCTTTCACTTCTTTACCAGAAGAGGTTTCAAAGCGCATTTTAAACAGCGTAATGGAAACGATACATGAGAATGGAGAATTTATTACATTTCAATATTCACTTGTGAAAAAAGGATTTATACAGCATTTCTTCCCTGAAATTACACTAGAAAAAGTGTGGTTCAATTTCCCGCCAGCTTACGTCTTTAGCTGTAAAAAAGAGCTAAGGAGAGCATATGCATAATGGAGCTAAATGAATTAATGTCATACATTGAGCAGTATGGTTATTGGGCTTTATTTTTCTGTTTATGGTTAGGTATTATCGGTATGCCGATTCCAGATGAAATGATTGTAATGAGCGGTGGATTAGTATCATCGATGGGTATATTGGATTTGATTCCCGCCTTTTTACTAACGTATTTAGGCGTTGTATCCGGCCTTTCTTTAGGGTATATACTCGGGAAAATTTTTGGCACAAAAATACTTAATAAATTGATGAAAAAGAAAAAGACGAAGTATCTTTTAAAATCGCAAGAGATGATAGCAAAATATGGTCATTATACATTAGTTATAAGTTATTTTATACCTGTTGTGAGGCATATCGTACCGTATTTAGTAGGAATGAATAACATGTCTTTTAAAACGTATGCGATTTATTCATATGTAACAGGATTTGTATGGACGTTAGTTTATTTCTTACTAGGTTCTATATTTGGAAAGCATATAGAAGTAATAGTAACACTTGCGACCGAGTACGGTATATATTTTGGTGGCATTGTTATTGTAGTTTGTAGTATTTCTTATATGTATATGCATAAGAAGAATGCCGTAGTGAGTGAAATAAAGCAACATTCATAGTTTGGTAAATGATGCTGGAGGAGATTTTGTGAGTAAAGGAACGATACTTATCGTGGACGATGAGAAGGAAATTAGAAAACTTATCACTATCTATTTAAAGAATGAAGGTTATGAAGTATTACAAGCTGGAGATGGTGAAGAAGGTTTAGAAATAGTAAAGAAAAGAGACGTGCATCTAATCGTCCTTGATATTATGATGCCGAAAATAGATGGTATTCATATGTGTATGAAAGTGAGAGAAATAGCGGAAATGCCTATTATTATGCTGTCGGCAAAAACGCAAGATATGGATAAGATTTTAGGATTAACAACTGGGGCAGATGATTACGTAGCTAAACCATTTAATCCACTGGAACTCATTGCTCGTATTAAATCACAACTTCGGAGATATATGAAAATGAGTGGGACAAGTGTACAAGATGAAAATGAAATAGAGATTGGAGATATGAAAGTTAATATAGTAACACGGCAGGTCATTATTGCAAATGAAGAGGTGAAATTGACACCGAGAGAGTTTGAGGTATTAGAATTGCTTGTACGAAATCAAGGAATGGTATTAAATGCAGCACAAATTTATGAAAGAGTATGGAAAGAGCAAGCTTTCCAATCTGATAATACTGTGATGGTACATATTCGGAAAATACGTGAAAAGATAGAGGCGATTCCAAGGAAGCCTCGGTACATTAAAACAGTATGGGGAGTTGGCTACAAGATTGAGAAAGATATTTGAACCGATAATATGGATGAATCAAGTTTTAAAAAAAATGACAGGTAAAATAGTGAGTTATTTGGAAAAGAGCATACGGATACAGCTAATGGCTACATTTACTTTTTGTACGTTACTCGGTGTATTAGTAGGATGGTCTTCATCTTCTTTTTTTGAGGATGCGAATAAAATTTCTATCATTGATTATGCATCAGGTATGGAAGCCATTGATGGACAGACACAAAGGCTTGTTGAAAGTATGACCGAGGAAGGTAAGGAAATTAATATACAAGAACTGCTTGATCAATTGAATGAACAAAATCAACTAAAGATTTTAATAATAGACGAGGATGGGAAAGTCGTTTATAAAACAAAGGGAGCGCCGGAAGAACAAATCAATCTTCATGAGACGATGCGTAATGTGATGGATTTTAAAATGGATCAAGTACGATATGTAGAGGCGCAAAATTTAATTCAAGATGGAACTGAACAAAAGCGTAAGGAGTTTACAACTTTTTATCCGGTTAATGTTAATACGAAAAATATGTATATTATTGCAAGTGGTATACCACAAGGAAATGTGAAGTATATAGTGAATGATAGCAGTCCATTTCCATCTTTACTAGGTTTTATCACTTTTATACTATCTTTCTTTTATATAACGAAAAGGAAAATGAATCAGATTGAAGCGATGGCAGAAGGAGTAAGGGAATTTTCGAAAGGTAATTTACAATATAAAATCAAACAGGCAGGTCAAGACGAAATAGGTTTATTAACTTCTAATATTAATCAAATGGCAGAAAAGCTCTTGGCTAATATAGAAAAGGAAAAACAAATAGAGAAGCAAAAAAGTGAATTGATTACAAATGTATCACATGATTTAAGAACACCACTTACTTCTATTATGGGGTATTTACGTTTACTAGGTGATGCGAAATATGAAAATAAAGAACAGCATGATGAGTATATAAAAATTGCCTTTTCAAAATCAGAGCAGTTGAAGATGTTAATAGAAGATTTGTTTGAGTATACAAAACTAACAGATGAAAATATGGCGTTAGATTCGCAAGAAGTGTGTATAAATGAACTACTTGATCAATTAATAGAAGAGCTAGTACCACAAGCGGAGGAGCATAATCTTTTTTTTGTAAAAGAATTTCAGGAAGATCGTATATATGCTGTGGTGGACTCAGAAAAAATGGTGCGTGTGTTTGAAAATCTTTTAATAAATGCAATTAAATACAGTATAGATAAAGCAGAAATTCGGGTTTTACTTCAAAGAGAAGAGCAGCATATCAAAATTTCTATAGCTAATCATAGTGAAGAATTTACAAAAAAAGAATTAGAGAATTTGTTTGAGCGTTTTTATAAAAAAGATCAATCGAGAAGTAGAGCTGTAGAAGGTTCAGGTTTGGGGCTTGCAATTGCAAAAAGCATTGTTGAATTGCACAAAGGAGAAATTCGAGCAAAACATGAAAATGGGGTTATTCAATTTATTATATTATTGCCAATTTAATTAGAAGAGCATTAGGAAATTTGGTTACATTTTAATAAGTAATAGTGCCACAATTGATTTAGAGGAAGTCTTTTAAGTGGAAGTATCTGAGAAGAGGAGAATAGAAAGTTTCATGAAAAAAATAAGCGCGTTTATCGCATTGATTATAGTTGGAGTTACATTACTTATAGTGAAGGGTGGATCTATTGTAGATCAACTCAATCCATTTATTAAAGAAGGTATTTATTATGCTGTTGTTGATAATGATGGTAAATATGGAGCCGAAAACAAAGGTTTTGCTAGATGGGAATATAAATTCAAAGGATATAATGAATCTGGTCAAGAGCAAAAGATTGCGATGACTGCTTCAAAACATTTAAGAATAGGAGCATATTTAAAGATTAGATCTAAAGGAAGTTATGGTATGGAATGGGAAGAAGTGCAAGGTGATGAAATACCAGCTAAAGTGAAAGAAAAAGTAACAATAAAACATATTTAGTTATAGAAATGATAAGTTGAACGATCAAAATTTGAATGCAATGGCAGTATATGATAATTTCTAAATTTTTTATAAAGAAAATAAAGTTTATCTGAACTTTATCTAAACTGCATTTATTCTGTATACAATCACTAGTATCCTATAGTGTGTGGATAAAAATTGATAAGGAGTAGCAGGATAATTATGCAGGTTTCTAAGAAGAAAATATTATTATTTCTTTCAATTATTCTTTTGGCTTTATTGGCGGTGTATGTATGTACAAATAATAAGCATGTCCAAAATATTGTTCATAATATAGAAGACATTTATAAAGTATATAAAGAGAATCAAGCATTGAAAGGGAAAATTGAACATCAAGAATCATTAAAGGGTAAAGTGCAAATGTTAAGTGAGGAGAAAGAAAATCTTACTAAACTTATCAATAAAACGAAAGAATTAAAGGAACAAGGAAAATACAATCTAATTCAAGCTACAGTAGTAAGGCGTGAAGCAGAAGATTGGTATGGAAAAATCTCTCTTGAGAGAGGGGCACAACATGGTGTAAAGGTTGGTATGGCTGTTATTACAGTGAACGGTTTTATTGGAAAGGTAGATAGTGTAGATCAATATACATCTGTTGTGAAATTAATTACGAGTGATGAACGAACGAATCGTTTAGCAATCACCCTTCAAAATAATTCATCCACTTTAGGATTTGTTACAGGGTATGATAAGAAAAAACAGGCCCTTCGAATTGATAATATCCCATCAGATAAAGTGAAAGAAATAAAAATAGGTGATAGCATTATTACCTCTGAATTGAGTCAGAAAATACCACCAGGTCTTGAAGTAGCAGAGGTACTAGAACAAGAACAAGATCAATATGGTCTTACTTATACTATTTATGCAAAACCAAAGGCGAATTTATATGATTTAGAATATGTTATTTTAATACAACCTAAATAATAGTTTTATATAGAGTCCATCAGAGGTGGATTAGAAACGAAGAGAATTAATGTAAAGTAAAGAGTGAGAGGGATAAGGAAAGGTAAAACGGTACTAAATTTAATAACATGTGGGTATATCTTTATATCGTTGTTATCTTATCTTTATCTCGGACAATTATAATGAAGAGGTAAACTGATGATAAGTGCAAAGTTATTAAGTATTACAGAGGGGCTTTTTTTGTCCATTTCTAATGTTAATGATTTATATAACTTTTTAAATAGACTAGAAAACCTATAAAATATCCTTCGAATTTATATTTATAAATATATTATTTAAGTGTGAGAATATTGATGTCATCTTCGTGAGAACAAAGTAAAGGTATATGAATCGGATTATGAAAATAATAATTTTAATATAATGATTTTAAGGTATTGTACATTACAAAAATGTAAGGATAATGTAAGAGGAATCAATATTGCTGTTTGTCGGGAAAAGATAAAATGATAGTTAGTGGCTATGAAAATAGCATGATCGTAGCACTAGCCACATGACAGGAGGCAATATGAAAACTTTAATATTTGAAGAGAACGTTGTACAAAGAGGGGATAGTAAAAAGGTGAATGTAGTATACCACGCTGTAGAGAATCGTGGGTGTAAAGTGTGTTATTAAAACTTTCTATTTCCAGTATGAAAAAAATGATAAAGGATTACATCGTTTTACTAATAGGTCTTGTAATCTCAATTTCTATTTTTTATATGTTTCAAACGCTTGCGTTAAATAAAGAGTTTACAATGAATAACAGTATTATTGGTTCAATTGTATTTGTATTTCAAATAGGCTCTGTTTTGGTAGCGTTTATTACATTCTTTTATATTTTTTATGCAAACTCTTTTCTACTTTCACTCCGGCAGAAAGAGCTTGGTATGTACCTTGTATTAGGGGCGAAAAAGAGTAAAATTAGTCAACTTTTATTTTTTGAGACGTTCATTATGGGAATGATTTCACTAGTGCTAGGTAGTGTATTCGGAGCCATTCTTTCTAATTTCGTTAGCAAATTTCTAACGAAACAATTGGAAATTTCAGCGGAAGGTTATCAAGCATTTTATGGTCCTGCATTCAAAATAACATTTATATTCTTTAGTGTGTTATTTCTACTTACATCCGTTGTGAATGTGATTCGTATAGCACTTAAAACAGAACTAGATTTAATTCGTACAGAGGAGCAAACGGAGCGCATACGAATGAAAGGACCAGCCACAATATTGTTACTTTTATGTAGTTTGCTAGGACTAGGTGTAGGGTATTATTTCGTACTCTTCGTAGGAATAAAGGGCGCTGGAGCCATTATGCTTCCACTATTCACGATTACAATCGGGACATATCTTATATTTATTTCGTTCTTACCTATGATTGTTAACAGGTTAAAGAAAACGCGCTATTTAAATGAGAAGAAATTAAATGCATTTACATTTGCACAATTGCAGTTTCGTGTAAGTAGTTTGGCGAAAATATTAGGCACGGTAACGATGCTAATTGGACTGGGTGTGGGGGCAATGGCTGGTGGCATGTCTTTACAGAAAAACGTAATCCTTACAGCAGAAAGAATGTCAGGTTATGATATTACAATTCATGATCCAGAAGCAGAGGATTATAAAGCTATGGAAAAAATGAAAATTGTAGATAAAAAACAATATAAATATAAAGTTAATAATGAGGCTGTTTACTATTTAAAAGAAGAATTATTGGAGAACCCTCCACTGTTATTTGGAAAGAAAGAGACAACACATATTACTGAACAACTTCCATCTTCGAGCTATAGGATGTTTAAGGGGGAGGAAGTTGATCCATCTAGTTCTACGTTACCACTGAATTGGGATAAGAGTATGGATAGTGATTTTAGATCGAATATTTCTGTATATGATCGTAAACCTGTCTATATCGTCGATGAAAAACGTTATGAAGCAATTCAAGGGAATGAGCATACATTTTTTATTGCTAAAGTAGATAATATTTTAAGGTATAAAACAGAGTTAAAAGAGATGGATGATCGTCAAATCGAAAAAATAGCCGCTACTATTAATAAGCCTAAGGAAGATGTATATTTACCGACAAACTATAGTGATTATGAATCTATGCTTGCCTTTTCAAAAGGAACTTCCTTTATGGGATTCTTTTTAGGCCTTGCTTTTTTAGCTATGATGGCAAGTTGTTTAATGTTTAAGATCCTTTCTGGAGCTACGAAAGATATAGGGCGTTATGAGATGCTTCGGAAAATTGGGGTACGTAAAGAATTACTTATAAAATCTATGTATAAAGAATTAGGCATTGTATTTCTATTTCCAGCTATATTGGGTCTTATACACGTTTTGGTAGGAATGAATGTATTTACATTTGTTAAATTTTTTGTGAATCCATATGTGAATATTGGACTTCCGATTTGTATATTTTTAATTATTTACGTTGTTTACTATTTGATCACTATTCAATTATATAAGGGGATTGTCCTCCCAAAGAAAAAATAGAATATAGAATTCAAGGGTCTCAAACTTATTATAGTTTGGGACTTTTGAATATTATTAAGGAGAAATCAAGGAATCCCTCTACTATTTTTAAGGAAATACATCTATACATAGAGATTAGTGTAATTAATTACACTAATTGAATTTTTAAGTGAAATATATCGTATCTGCATCTTATATTTATATAGCTTGTTTAGTCTATAAATACCCCCAAGCTGGTATTTAAAAAAGTATACAGGGAGAAAATGAAATGAGAAAGAAAATTTTACCAATTTGTGCGATGGCACTTTTATCAATAGGATATTCATCGTTAGCTAGCGCATCTACTGGAACAACGTCAAAGGGAGAGGTATCAGCACAAGCATTAGAAAAAAAGGAAGCAGAATTTCATGCTTGGCAAAAAGAGGCGTTAGAGAAGAAGAAAGCAGCAATGCAGGAGCAAAAAAAAATCATTAGAACGAGCAGAAGCCGTGATTCAGGATCAACAAAAAGAAGTATTAGGGAAAAAGAAAGCAACGATTCAATCACAACAAAAGAATGATATAGAGAAAAAAGAAGTAGCGAAACAATGATGATACCAAGTGCATGTTTTGTGGCATTAGGATCTGTATTTGGATTTATTCGTCGTAAGATTAAAGTATAAAATTTGTATTAGCCTATAAAAAATGGATGAATTAAAAGTGAAACTTGTAAATTTTATTGGATTTCCTTTTATATTAATTTGGTTATTGAGCATATAGGTGAACAGTAATCATTTGGATAGGAACTATGGTTGGAATGAGTTTGAGATATTGAAAAAGCTTTGCGAGGATACGCAAAGCTTTTTGTATAGTTTATTTTCTTTCGATTCACATTGCAAATAAGGAGAAAGAGGATCCTCTATGTTTGAGTTTATAAAAGGTGAAGAGGAAAATTTATTATAACTTTTGTAATAAGCGTTCGCTGCTTTCCATATCTCCTTTACATAAAGGACATTGCGGCTCTTCTTCTAACGAAAAGTTTTTACGCATCCACCCACGGCAGTTTTCTTCTTGGCATTCCCATACAGCAATTGCTTCTGGTTCTTCTACAGGTTTATCATTTTTTCTCCAATACATGTGATCGCTCCCTTAAATTGAAAAGTTTTTCGGAAAAAACAAAAAAGGTTGTTAACGATTTTGTTAACAACCTTTTTATATTAGTTCATTATACTTTATTTTTTGAAAAAATGCGAAGTTTAGTAATTATTAAAGTATAGCAAAATAAGGATTATAAATCACTGTTGAAAGCTTTGATAATAATTCAATTTGACACGGTGTATGCCCCGTCAACCTTCTCGATATTTTTCTAGCTCTTCTTCATGCTATTGTTTTGTTGACTTTGGAATTTCTATATCATCAATTAGGCGTCGCTGCTGTTGTGTCTTCCAGAATATGCTCGTTGTATGGAAGACTTTTTGTTTTGAAAACACTATGAAGTTTAATAAATTTATCCAGCATAAACGGGTAGTAGGGATCCCAGCTCAAAATTTGGTTGGAGCGAAGAAGTTAGGTGGAAATAAAGGTTTTGAATATACAGTTAAAGCTTATGATGAGAAGGGAGAAGAGAAAGAAGTAACAATTGATGGCGTAGATAAATTACAAAAAGGCTCGTACTGGCATGTCATTACAAGAGGGAAGTTTTTACATGATAAAGTAGAAATAGAAGTAGATAAAATTCCTGATGGTGCGAAGGCGAAGTTAGGATTATAAAGATAAAACCGATTCTCAATGTGGGAATCGGTTTTGTTATTTTATGGTAAAATATAGAAAGGGAGTGAGAGATATGCTACTCGTTGTTAGCCTTATATTAATTGGGGTTATGTGCAGTATGAGAATAGTATCCTTACATATGATAGAACGAGAAAAGATAGAAGAGAGAGATGTATATTGTCCAAAACGTAATGCGAAAATTTGAAGAGGAAATTCTGCTCCTTTTTGTTCGAAATGTAATTTAATATTTTAACTATAGGAAATCCGAAATCATTTTGTATGGTTTCGGATTTTTTATGCTGAAAATAGAAGAAATAAAGAGCGGAAAAAAGTTTGAACAAGGGATTGAGTATATGAATATTATTGAAGGATATCCCATTATTATGAAGTATTTCGTAGAGATGGATCGAGAAGTTTTGAGGGTTTTATTACCTGATGAAAGAGGGATTCTTCCTACGAGGCCAGAGTGTGATGAATGTTATAAGACTCAATTGGATGGTATTGAGGAGAGTTGATAAAAAAAGAGCTTGAAACTATTCAAGCTCTTTTTTATGACTATTTATGTCCTAAAATATGCTCAATCTCATGCAAACTTAATTTACTTGCCTTAGCAATCGTTTCAAGTGGTATACCAAGATCATACATATTTTTAATCATTTGAATTTTTCCCTGTTGGACTCCTTCTTTTCGACCTTTTTCAATGCCCTGTTGAATGCCCTGTTGAATGCCTTTTTCAATGCCTTTTTCAAGCCCTTTTTTTATCCCTTGTTCCATCCCTCTTTTTATTCCTTCTGTCTCTGCGTGGGCGAATTTTGCTGCTTCATCCATTAAAACTTTCTCCCTTGCGTCATAGGCTTGTCGGAAAGAAGAATCTTGACTCATACGTTCCCATTTATTTATCGCTTTTTGTAAAATGGGGTCTTGGTTCATAGCAATATCCTCCAATAGTTTAGTTAAGTGCTCATCCTCATTTGCTGAAAGCAATAAAAGCCAACGAACAAATGGATCTTTCCACGGATTTACTTTTTCTTCATACCATTGTTCAGTTAACTTTGGAATTTCTATAGTGTGGATTTCTATGTCGTCACTTAGGAGTTTTTTTTGTTGTGTATTCCATAATATGCTCGTTGTATGGAAGGCTGGGTGTTCCGAAAACATTACGAATTTTAGTAAGTTTATGGTGATGGTTTTGTGAAGTGCACTGTAGGGCATCCCTTTTTGTAGTTGAGATGTGTATAGTCTTCCCCAATAATATAAACTGCGTTTAACCATATCGTGATTATTATTGAGTTGTATTTCTACATTGACTTTTGTTCCTGTGTTTAATGTCGCTGAAATGTCTAAAATAGATAACTTATCCTCTTCATATTCCCTGTGTAAATGTGGATCTTCTAGTTGTAGAGAAGCAATGGGCGACTCTAAAGAATCTTGTAACATAGCGTTTAAAAATGCAATTAGAATATCTTCACTACCATTCGTACCAAACAATTGTTTAAATGCAAAATCAATGCGTAAATTAACTAACTGTTGGTTGAACAAAGTTTGTCCTCTCCCTTATATGAAGGTGCTTCTTTCCTTCATTGTACATAAAAAGAACTAGAGTATGCAAACTAGTCATTCTACTATTTTTTAGTAATATTATTAGAAAATGAAAGGTAAGTATGTTTATGGTATACTCTAGTGAAATTGTAAATAAGGATGCTAATACGAACTGGGAAAATTGGGTGGAGTTTGGTTGTGACTGAAAAAGATAGGAGAAAGAATAATAAATGAAAAGAAGAAGAAAATCTGGAGAAAAAGTACAAATGAGTCATTTTACACTTCCTTTATGCTACGGAAGTGAAGCACCATATTATTATTACGAGGTAGCGCCCCATGAAAGAGAGGGACGCTTCCATTTAACATCAGAACTTTGCGTAATGGACGATGAACATTACTTTATTAGAGGTTGTTTAGAGATTCCTATCATTGATTACCACGAAAATTTCATATGGACTGTGTGGGTATCGCTTAGTAAAGAAAGTTATGATGAAGTATTAGAAAAGTGGGATGAGAGAGGCCGAGAAAATAGTGATCCTTATTTTGGGTGGTTATCTGTAGAAATACCAGTTTATCCAGAAACATTAAATTTAAAAACAAATGTACATATAAGAGAAGTTGGAATGGCACCGTATGTTGAATTAGAGCCAACCGACCATCCTTTAGCAATTGAACAAAGAAATGGAATTACTTTAGACAGAGTTAAAGAAATAGAGGAAATTATTCAACGACATAACTAGATTAGAAGAGAAAAAACGAGTGCTAGCACTCGTTTTTTTCTTTACACAACCGCAGGATTATAAATCATCGTAAAGTGTCCTGGTAATAATTCAATGTGACAAGGTGTATGAAGCGAACTTTCTCCATCTGTATCTACTTCTTTTTCTTCCTCTGTTTCGATATGAATGGATTTCGCTTTTACGTGGAAGATGTCATTTTCATTTGAGTCTTCAAATAATTTCTTTCCGATGTAATCTTTAAATGCTTGAATCCCTGTTGATTTGACTACGAAAATATCAAGTGTTCCGTCATCACATTTTACGTTCGGAATAAAGGATGGAATACCACCAAGATATTCACCATTTCCAACCATGACAAGGACAGCTTCGTCTTCATATACTTGTCCGTCATAAGTAATTTTTACCGGGAATGTTTCAGCATTTTTTACAGTTCGAATTGTACTTAAATAGTAACCGATTTTACCAAGCTTTGCTTTTTCTTCTGCATCGATATTGTTTGATACTTCAGATACGAGACCAATCCCCCAGAAGTTTAAGAAATGTTGTCCATTTGCTTTTGCAACGTCAACTGGTTTTATATGTTCTTTTGTAATAAGTTTTGCCGCTTCTGCAATGTTTTGCGGAACACCAAGTGTGCGAGAGAAGTCATTGCAAGTTCCACCTGGAATAATTGCAAGTGTAGGTCTAGTTTCGAGAGGTGCTAAGCCATTTGTGCATTCAAATACTGTTCCATCACCACCAAAGACGATAATTAAATCTACTTTACTAGCAAACTCTTGGCAATATTTTGTTGCATCACCTTGTTTTTTCGTATGAAGGATATGTAGATCAGGAAAAGCTGCGGCAAGAGGTGGTACGATTTTTGTTAAATTTGTATGTAAGTCACCTTGACCAGCTTTCGGATTTACGATGAGGAGTACTTTTTCAAATTTTGTCTTTGTCATTTTTATTCTCTCCCTTTGTCTTTTACGAATCGTGATAGAAAATAAACTTCCATCAGTAATTGATGGAAGCTTATTTTATTATATTACTCCGTTACAACTGAAGCGATAAATGGTAAGTTACGATATTTCTCAGCACAGTCGATACCGTAGCCAACGATAAATTCGTCTGGAATTTGGAAGCCAACATATTCAGCTTTTAAGTCCACTTTACGGCGTTCTGGTTTATCAAGTAATGTACAGAACTTGAGTGCCTTTGGTTTATGCATAAAGAAGTGGTCTTTTAAGAAATGAAGTGTTAAACCAGAATCGATAATATCTTCTACAACAATTACGTTTTTTCCAGTAATGTTTACGTCGATATCTTTTAGGAGTTTCACTTTTCCTGTCGTTTCTGTTTGATTTCCGTAACTAGATGCAGAAATGAAGTCAATTGTTACATCGTTTTTAATGTGACGAATTAAATCAGCAGCAAATACGAATGAACCTTTTAATACTGCGATAACTACGATTTCTTCTCCTTCAAAGTCACGTTCGATTTGAAGTGCTAATTCTTTCACTTTTGCTTGTAATTGTTCTTCAGAAATTAAAGTGTCTTTTATTTCAATATTCATTGTAATCCTCCTACAGTGTAAAACTTGCGAACATTTCGACTGTAAAGGATAGAATAGAAAAAGTCAAAGAAGATAGTAATTTTTTACAAAGACAACGACAAAATCATCTGATGATATGATATACTAAGCATATTAAGAAAACGCTTCCATAAAGGGTGAATATGATGAAGAAGAAACAGTACACAAGTGTAACATTTATAAAAGCATTACTTTTAACAATTGTTCTTGGCCTGTTGGCTTACGTAATTGATGTACCTGCGATTCGTATTTCATTAATTGGAATGACTTTAGTGTTAGGAGCAATTTCGCACGGTATGATGTCGCAGCTAAAAGAAGCTGGACTTGATGATATGAGAAATCATATAGATAAAAAGTAAGAAACCTTCATTATATAGAGTGAAGGTTTTTTGTTTCTTACAAAAATGTAAGGTAGTTGTAAGGCAAATCGATAGTTGCATAATAGCATTTTGGATAAACTATGGGTGTAAGGTAAAAGGCAAGCATATTTTAGGTAAATTAAGTTTTAGGCACTCTATATGTGAAAAAGGAGTAGGAGGGCATGGAGAAACGTTGGACGACCTTTTCTTTTTTAGCGACTAGTAATACCGTAATGCTAGATGGAAAAATGGATTTTTTGCACTTGTTTGATCGTGAAGATGATCATTCTTCTTCTAAATTTACAATGAAATGGAATAAATGGAGCGAAAGTTGTAGGTTTGAAGAAGAGGCCCCTAACGAAGAGCAAAAGATTATTTTGACAAACCCTATTAAAGCGTGGGTTGTTCAACGTCGTAAGTGTAACGTCAAAAATCACTTCAAGAAAACTGAGCCGAGACAATTAGTTATCGCTCCGGCCCGTTCTACTTCCAAATCGCGCGAAAGTAACATGTAAATATTGAGACACACACCCGAAAAAAACATCGTATATATTGCGATGTTTTTTTCTTTTTCTACAATGAAATCTTTAAATGAATTATATTTCATCTGCATCTTATATTTATATCTCTTGCTTATTCTAGTAATACATCCGATGCGAGTTGATGTGAATAAAATATAAGGAGAGAATGAAGATGAAAAAGAGACTATTACCAATTTGTGCAATGGCACTTTTAACAGTAGGATATTCTTCAGTAGCGAGTGCTTCAACAGGAACATTGACAAAGGAAGAAGCAGCGCAAATGCAGCAAGATAAAGCTAAAAAAGAAGAAGCAAT